>CAYPTZ010000493.1:0-3504 GCA_964413395.1 uncultured archaeon
ATAATTATTTAAAACAATTAGTTGAATTTTATCACAATGATCTGCACGAAATAATTCAAAATGCTGTTTTTCGATTAAAAAGAAAAATCCTTATGCATGATAAAATTCCAAAAAATAAAAAAATTTGTATTATTTCACCACATCCAGATGATGATGTTTTTAGCATGGGTGCTGTCATTAAAATTTTAGTTGAAAACAATAATTCAGTCTCGATAATCTATATTACTTCAGGTAATTTTTCAGTGAAGAAGAAATTTGTGATATCTTATTGTAAACTTAATAAATTCAAAGATATATTATCAGAGATTGAATGCGATGAAATCGGGAAACAAGATTTACTTGATTTAAAAGCACGTTTAAGAAAGGAAGAATCAATTAATGCTCAAAAGGTGTTAGGAATTCCTGAAGAAAATCTATATTCATTTTCTGCGGAATTTTATGAGACTGGAACGAGGCAAAAATCTATTGTGACATCAACGGATGTATTTCGATTGAGAAATATATTACAAATTGTGGAACCAGAGATATGTTTTATTCCACATGGATTTAAAGATCCCCATGGTACTCAAAAGAAATCGATTCAATTATTTAATAAAGCAATTCCGTTAGTTGAATTAAAACAAAAGCCTACCATTTGGCAATATAAAACTGCTTGGGATGAATTTTCGATTCATCAAGCAAATATCATAATTCCCTTTACTAAAGAAAAAATGAATATTCAAATTAAAAGTATCAAGGAACATAAATCACAGCTAAGACCTTTATTCCCAGGAAAGGATCCTCGAGAATTTTGGGAGATTGCTCAAGATCGTAATGAGAAAATTGGAATAATTTTGAATGCTTTAGGGGTTATTACCAAACCTTATCAATTTGCAACACTGTTTTTGGTTAAAAATTTATAACAATAGCTAATTAAAAAAATAAATCTGGTCATTAGAAATGAAAATTATATTGGATCAAAATTGGCAAGTAATATCCTCAGAAAAATTAGATGCCCAAGGAAAAAATATATCCAAATCAGAGTTTAATTCTCAAGGTTGGTATTCTACAGATATACCTTCAACTGTGGTTAATACTTTAGCTCAAAATAAAATTATTCCTAATCCATATATTGGAATAAATATGAAAAAATTACCCGGTTTTAAAAAAAATTGTAAGCTACAATTAGCTAATTGTCAAAAACCTGAGAATAGTCCCTATATCTGTTCATGGTGGTATAGAAAATCATTTCGATTACATACTCAATTAAAAAATGATGAAATCTGGCTTGATATACATGGTATTAATTATCGAGCAAATGTTTGGTTAAATGGTCATATTATTGCAGATTCCAAGGAGATTGTTGGTACTTATCGACATTTTTCAAAAAATATCACTTCAACAATGAATTGGAATGTAGAGAATATTTTAGCATTTGAAATTTTTTCTCCCAATCCAGATGATTTAGCCTTTAGTTTTGTCGATTGGTGTCCTACACCTCCTGATGATGATATGGGAATATGGCAACCTATCGAAATTATCACAACGAAACGAATTAGATGTAAATCCTTTTTTATTGATTCTGATCTGAATATTCAGACCTTAGATCAAGCTAAATTAAAAATTGAATTAGAATTAGAAAACACTGATGATTTCATTCATAAACCTTTCATTAATATCAAAATTGGCGAAATTGAGATAATAAAACAAATAAATCTTGCATCAAAAAGTATTACTGCAATTATTCTCTCTTCTGATGAATTTCCTGAGTTGATTATTTCTTATCCAAGAATATGGTGGCCATATCACCTTGGTCTGCCTGAACTATATTCTTGTACTTATCAAATTATTGAGAATGAAGAAATCTCTGATGAAAATTCAATCGAATTTGGGATTCGAAAAATAGAGTCTTATGTTAATGAGTTTGATTCACGCATTTTTAAAATCAATGGTCAAGAAATTTTTATTCAAGCTACAGCTTGGACTCCAGATGTATTATTGAATCAAAATATTGAGCAAGATATCATTGATGTTCAGTATTTAAAAAATTTAAATATGAATGCTTTTCGAATAGAAGGTAAATTTGGGAGTGATAACCTTTGGTCCCAATGTAATAAAGAGGGGATAATTGTATTAACTGGATGGACTTGTTGTAATCATTGGGAAAAGTGGGAAAATTGGAAGCCTGAAGATTATATTGTTGCGTATGAATCTTTGACATCACAAATTAAGCGGTTAAGAAATAATCCTTCTTTATGTGCTTGGTTTTATGGAAGTGATTTTCCTCCAATTCCTATTGTAGAAACAAATTATTTACGGATTTTGAAACAATTTCATCCAAATCTTCCAGCAATTTCAAGTGCTGCGGACAAACCTACACCTATTAGTGGTAATCCTGGAGTTAAAATGAGTGGTCCATATAGCTATATTCCTCCTGATTATTGGTATAATTTAAAACTTCCTGGGTCGGCCTCTAAATTTAATACTGAAACTTGTCCTGATGTTTGCATTCCTCCTATAGAAAGTCTAAAAAAAATTATTCCTAAAGCAGATTTTACTATTGGGAGTGAATCATGGAATTTCCATGTAGGAACTAACCAATTCAATAATACCCTTTTAGTAGAAAAATCGATTAAAAAGAGATTTGGCATTTATGAAAATATCGAAGAATTTTGTGAAATTGCTCAAATCTCTGGTTATGAGGGATGGCGTGCAATGTATGAAGCATATAGGAGAAATTTTCCAAAATCTACTGGAATAGTTGGTTGGATGCATAATAGTCCATGGCCAAGTATATTTTGGCAATTATACGATAACTTCAATAATCCCAATGGTGCCTTTTTCGGAGCCAAAAAGGCATGTGAACCTCTTCATCTTCAATATTCATATGATGATAACTCGATTTGGATTATAAATCGTGCAAATACAAATATTTCTGACCCTATTCAAGGTCAAGTTCAGATTTATAACTCCAAATTAGAACTTAAAAAATCAATCGAATTAAATTCCTTTGAAATTGATGCCTTTACTCATAAAAAATTACTTAATATTCAGTACACTAATGAGATTGAGGGCATGTATGTTATAATATTAAAACTCTACAGCAATACCAATAGGGAAAAGATTATTTCACAAAATTGCTATCTTCAATCTACTGAAAAATCGATTTATGGTAAGAAACATACTTTCTATCATACTCCTGTCAAACAACATCAGGATTTATCCTTAATTCATAGTTTTCCAAAATCATCTGTAAAAATTAAGACTTCTTTTGTAGAACAAGATAACTGCTGTGAAATACATCTTGAGTTCAAATGTACTTCAGAAATACTTGCTTTTTTTATTCGGGTTGATATTCTCGAAAAAGAATCAAAAGATATAATTACACCGATATTTTGGACCGATAATTGTATTAGTCTTACTTCAAACGACCAATATATTATTAAAGGGAAGATTATCAACAATGAAGGGAAATATAATAAAGATAATTTGCTTATTCAAATAAAAGGGTGGAATCTTCCCGAA
>CAYPTZ010000494.1:0-3498 GCA_964413395.1 uncultured archaeon
ACATTAAATTTAAAGTTTTAATTTCTAAAGGGTTATATATGATTTGGATTTTAATATAAAATAAAAAAATGAACCAAATGTTGGCAAACGAAAAGAATATATAAATCAATATTAACATTTTTTTAATTTTACCTTTAGTTACAACAGATCTGGATAAAATTATACAAGAAATTGATAATCTTCTTGGAAATGCAATTAATTTTTCTGAATCTTGAACTAAATTATTTTTTAAGGTATCCCAAAAAATGATTTTATTTTAACAGATTATATTGATCAAGGTTCAGGAATTTTAAATGAAGAAAAAAAACTTTTTAAATATTTTTCAACTGCGATTAATAAACCTACTAATGACGAATTTAGTACTGGTCTTGGATTAGTAATATCAAAGAAAATAATTAAAGTTCATAAAGGGAAAAAAGGAGTAAAAAACAATAAAGAAAAAAGCTCAAAAAATTTTTTTTTTTACATTTAGAAATAATTATTCCTGAAAATATGAAAAATTTTTAAAATATTAAATTATGATAATTCTCCTTCAATTTCTTTTTTTTGTTAGTTTTTTTTTTAAATATAAAACAAAAAAATCCTTAAATTTTGAGCCACTTATAATATTAATTATTAATTGGTTGAAAAATAAATGGTGAAAATTAGGTTTTTAGGGGCATGTCAAGAAGTTGGGAGAAGTGGCGTTTTAATCCAATCAGAAGAATCTGGAGATTCAATATTATGTGATTATGGGACAAAAACAGATTATACTCAACTTTTTCCTGACCATGTAAGTGGAAAAGATCTTTCAGCAATTGTCCTTAGTCATTCCCACATAGATCATTGTGGAGGCTTACCTCTTTTTTATATCTCTGGGTCTGTTCCATTATATTGTACTGAGTTAACCTTTAAAATTTCAGAAATTTTACTTCAAGACATGCTTAAAATAAATCAGAATTATTTACCATTTGGTAAATTTGAACTTTTAAAAATGAAAAAATACATTAATTTTATGCTTTATGGTCAGAGAAGAAAAGTGGGGAAAAAATCATATATTACTCTTTATAATGCAGGACATATTCCTGGAAGTGCAATGATCTTAGTTGAGATGGATGGTAAGAAAATATTATATACTGGAGATATAAATACTACTAAAACAAGATTACTTGATCCTGCAGATCCTAAAATACTTCCAGAAATTGATTGTATTATTACAGAAGCAACATATGGGACCACAGATCATGAAAATAGAAATGAAATTGAAGAACAATTCAACAAAGAAGTAAATTCTATTCTTAATAATAAAGGAATTGTACTAATTCCTGCTTTTGGTGTTGCAAGATCACAAGAAATGTTGATGGTTTTAAATAAAGATGGAAAACCATCACATAGGGTAACGCTTGATGGAATGGCTAGAAAAATTGCTGTTATGTATGAAAATTACCCAGGAATGTTTAGTGATCCAAAATTATTCCAAAAATCCATAAATAACACTCATTTTATTAATCAGAGAAAACGAGAACAGGAAAGAAAAAAAGCAGCTACTTCTGTTGGGGTAATTGTTGCTCCTTCTGGCATGTTAAAGGGAGGTACTGCAAGATATTACGCAGAGAATATCATCAGTAACGAAAACAATGCAATATATTTAGTATCATACCAAATTGAAGACACTCCTGGAAGATATTTGTTGGATCATTCCAAATATGTTTTGGATGATCCAGAACATCCAATTCCTGTTAATGCAGCAATTAAGAAGTATTCTTTTAGTAGTCATTCTGGAAAATCTGATCTAATTGAATTTCTCAGTAAAATTGTATTTAAGGATAAAAAATCTGTGTTTTGTGTTCATGGTGATTCTAAAGTATTAATTTCATTTACTAATGAAATAAAGCAGCTTGGATATTCCGCAGAATCTCCATTAATGGGGCAATCATACACCATTTAATTCTTTTTTAAATATTTCTTATATCAGAAATATTCAATCTATAATATTCATCACTAGTTACTTGTATATTATTTATTTTAAGCATGAAATCTGATATAATATGTGCTGTTGCGCCCCAAATGTGGTGTTTTTCATGAGTATTGGGATTGATATAATCAAAACTTAAAAGATAAATTTTTTTTTCGTTTCTTTTTATAATCGTTTCTGTAAAAATTTTTTTTTCGTATAAATATTTAATTGGAATTTGAATAATTTGTTTGACTTCATCAAAATTTAATAAAAAATCTTCGGACTGGAAATTTTTAATTTTTCCAATAAATGGGCTAATGATATATTTAGAAAGAGTCGGAACATCTTCCAATTTCCCGATTATTTCTATTTTCGATCTGAGGATACCGATTTCTTCTTCCGTCTCACGTAAAGCCGTATCTTTAAGGGTTTCATCTAAAATAGAATCATAAACTCCTCCTGGAAAACATATTTCACCACTGTGGTTTTTCAATTTTGAGGAACGAGCAGTTAAAATTATTTTTCTTTCATTATTGGTTGAATGTATAAGAATTAGAATTGCTGATTTCTTAAAAACAAGATTGGGTGTAATTATTGAATCCTTTTTATTTTTTATTTTAGTATTTTTCAGATCTGGTTTTTTTTTATTTTCCATTTCAAACGATCATTTTTATTAAATCATCATTTTTTATTAATTAGAAGTAAAAATGCCATCTAGTAATCCTAAACATAAAAAAAAAATGACAAGCGTACAAGATATGGGTATCAAAAAAGTAAAAATATCCTGTTCTGTGACCTCTTGTTCTTCTGAAGGTGCCCATAAACTTGCTGCTTCAAATTTAGAAGGTTATTTATCAAAGCTAAATTGGACACTCAATATTGATAAAAAGAAATCAAAAAGAGCTTCATTATGCAAAAAGCATTATAAAGAATATAAAAAACTAAAGAATAAAGATGAAAAATATACAAAGTTTCGTGATTTTGGTCATCATACAAAACCTACCAAAGATAAATCTCATTCATTTTTAGAATGAACTTTTTTTATACTTATGCTGTCATTATAGTAAAATAGGAAGAGATTGATTCATGTTGAAGTTTATCAATTCCTATGGCAACAAATGTTAATACTATTATCAATGTAAATATTGAAATCATTACTTTTCGCATTTCACTTAAAAAAAATATAGACGAATTTTAAAAAATTTCTATTCATTTGTTTGTTAAAATTATTTTATAAGTATTGAATTTAGTACCATTTAGGTTTTTTTGGTCTTGAATATACTTCTAAAATTTTGATTCGTTGTGAAGATTTATCAACTTCAATATCAAATTCTTTCCTTTGAGTGTCATATTCATTTTGATCAATATCATGAGTTTTCAAGCGTGCTGAGAGAAGCCTAATTCGATTACTAACTTTATTTTTTTCTGTTTTTTCTTTAGAAATCCAACGTATAATATTTACTCTCAGATTTTTTAGTTCATTATCTGCTTTTCTAAACTCTGTAGAATATTCTAATTTCAAGGTCTCATAGACATCTCGTTTGATATCGTGGTGTTTATAT
>CAYPTZ010000495.1:0-3496 GCA_964413395.1 uncultured archaeon
ATCTTAGATATACCATGTATGATAAATATTTCAAACCAATTGGAATCGAAGATGGATCCACTGTTGGTACTGGAGAAGATAGTAATACTGGATTATTAACTTGGTATACAAGTTGGGGTGGTGCTATGGATGATGCATGGGGATTCCGAATTGGGGCTTCCCATTCTCATCAAGGGTATCAAAATCCATTGGCAGCATATGCCTTATCGAATGTTGCTGAATTAATTCCTGCTTCACCAACCGCTCAAACTTCATGGGCAACTAGTGAAACTCGCCAAATTGAATTAGCACAATACTTACAAAGTTCTAATGGAGCTATTGCAGGTGGTGTGACCAATAGCTATAATGGTCGATATGAACCTTATCCTGCTGGTGCAAGTACATTTTATGATATGATTTATGATGAATCTCCAGTATATGAAGATCCTCCATCAAATAATTGGTTTGGAATGCAAGTCTGGGGTACCGAACGACTTATTGCGCATTATCTTGAAACTGGTGATGCTCGAACAAAAGCTATTTCTGATAAATGGGTTGATTGGGCAATCTCTCAAACTCATCTATTTGAAGACGGAACTTTTGAAATTCCTTCAACTTTAAGTTGGTCTGGCCAACCAGATACATGGACTGGAACTCCAACAGGTAATCCTGGTTTAACTGTAGAAGTAGAAAATTGGGGTACAGATCTTGGTATTACTGGTGGTTTTGCAAAAATGTTAATTGAATATGCAGCAGCTACTGAGAAATGGGAGGGAACTGCCGATAGTGATGCATATACAACTGCAAAAGAATTATTAGATCGAATGTGGACTTTATATCGAGATGATGTTGGACTTGGCGCACCTGAAGGACGTGCTGATTATTCAAGAATTGATGATGAAGTATATATTCCAACCAATTATAATGGTGTTAATGGTCAAGGTGCTACCCTTACAAATGGCATGACATTTTTGGATATGCGACCTGAATATCTAAATGATCCAGATTATGCTAAAGTAAGAACTGCAGTTGATGCTGGTGAAGATCCAGAAATGACCTATCACCGATTTTGGGCACAAGCCGATATTGCTCTTGCTTTAGGTATGATGCATATGTATTTCCCAGAAGAAATCATAGGTACTGCTCCTATAGTTTCAAGTCCTGCTGATGAATCTTATCAATTAGGAACAACGGGTAATTCTGTTAGTTGGACAGTTACAGATGATAATCCTACAACTTATTCAATTACTCTTGATGGTACTCCAGTTGTTACCAATATTGCTTATACTTCTGGAACACCTATAAATGTAGTTGTTGATGGATTAGCTGTTGGTTCCCATACTTACATTATCACGGCGTCTGATGGTGATAGTCTTTCAACTTCTGATACCGTCGTTGTTACAGTATCAGATGGTACCACTGGTAGGGTATGGATGGGTGATGTATCGGATCCTGCTGTTGGAACTCAATTTACCTCTACAATATTTGTTGATACTGGAACATCAAAATTAGCTTCATATGGTATTAAAATAACATTTGATCCAGCAATTGTTACTATGGCAAGTGTTGTTGCTACGGCTAATGGATTTCTTATAGCATCAAATATTGATAATGTACTTGGAACTGCAACTCTCGCTGGGTTTGACACGGCAGGAAAACCTGCAAATGTCATGTTAGATTTGCTAACTATAACATGGGATGCAGTTGCAATTGGTGTTAGTGCAATAGATATCGAAGTAGATACTTTAACCGATGAAACAACTGCCATTATTGGAACTCCATATGGTGAAAGTAATACCATTACAGTGGTTCCTGCGTTTGCTATAGGTGATGTAAATCATGATGGTTCAGTAACAATAGTAGATGCATTATTAGTAGCACAATTTTATGTCGGGCAATCTGTTTCGATTGATGAAGCACTTGCTGATGTGAATTTAGATGGTTCTGTTAGCATTGTGGATGCTTTATTAATTGCTCAGTATTATGTTGGTCAAATACCATCATTACCACCTGCATGATTTTTTTTTACTTTTTTTTTTCTAATTTATAAACTCTTTTACTTCTTTTTATTCCGATTTTCGTAATTATTGGTAGTAAAATACAATTTCTTACAAAAAATAAATAAATTAATTTTTTAAATTAGACATTTAGAATTCGCTTTTAGAATTAATTTAGGAGTGAAAATAATAGACATTTGTCGGAGAATATCATGATATTTGACTTTTAAGGCCATTTAACCGATTAGAAATTAAAAAATTTCCTTACGACATTTTTCTGAGGACATAGTTAAAAGCTTTCAGATATCTATAGACTGTTTTTTGAGTTTTTGTCCTCAAATAAAAGTATAATAGAGTAATTTCTAAAAATAAAAAATTGCTCCTTGTCCTATTTCAACATTTTGAGCCAAATAGATTATTTTAATATTTGAAGATTTTAACAATAAAAAATTTATAAAAAAATGAAAATTCACTCCTATTGTTCCTTAATTTGAATTAATTTTTCTAGGATAAACAAGATGATACCTTTACTTATTGAATGAATTATGATTCCTAGCTGCTTTTTAAAAGTAAATTTATTAAAATTTCATAATTGCTTTTCGCAGTATAGCAATTTTTTAGAAATACTGTAGTTTTGCAATCCTGAGAATTTGAAATGATTATATCATAATGATATTAATTATCTGTTTCCATCTATTGTACTATATTAATTCGTAAACTCTTAATTGAGCACCCATTCTGATATAATTTGATTTTTCTTCAGATTTAATTTTTAAAATCTGACATAAAAATGGAATACGATTAAAATGGATATAAAAAACAAAAAAAAAATTGGGGGTATATTACTTATTTCAATATTTATGATCTCAATTCTACCCTCTGTTATGTTCAACTTAACAGCTTCGCCACAAATAAATCTAAATCCTACTCAAACGGATGATTTGGATGGCTATACTTTTGTTGATTCTAACATTGAAATTAATGACGTAAAATCGAGTGCTGAAATTATCGGAACTCCATCGATTTATTCCACTCGATTTTTGGAATTATTTGATGATCTAATGACTGAAGGATATTTATCTCCCGAGGGAGTTCCATACCATTCGATTGAAACTTTCATGATCGAAGCCCCTGACTATGGCCATATGACCACAAGTGAAGCCTTTAGCTTTTATGTGTGGTTAGGTGCTCAATATGCACAAATGACTGGAGATTGGTCTTATTACAAGACCGCTTGGGATATAACTGAGCAATATATGATTCCTCAACAAGGAGTGGATCAATTTGGTGGTGGGTATAATCCTTCTTCTCCTGCTACGTATGCTGCTGAAGAAGACTTGCCAAGTGATTATCCAAATCAAGGTGATTCATCATTCCCAACTGGGATAGATCCTATTGCAAATGAATTATCCTCAACCTATGGTGATGGAATTTATCAAATGCATTGGTTGATGGATGTTGATAATTGGTATGGGTATGGAGATCGAGGTGATGGTACAAGTCGAACTTCGTTCATAAAT
>CAYPTZ010000496.1:0-3473 GCA_964413395.1 uncultured archaeon
TTTTGAATTTCGTTTTTTCCAACTAAACTATTCACTTTAACTGGTTTTTGAAGTATCTTTAATGCAATAGCAACACTAATTGCTTTACCTACAGGAAATTCATAAGTTTCATCAACTTTAAAGGTATTATTAACAGTAAAATTATCAATATTTAGAATATTATCTATGGAAGGATTCAATAAAATACAATGGATCATTTCTAAATATAAGGAAATATATAATATTGATAAAATTATTTATTTTATTGATATTTTATGGAATTGAAGTTTTTAGGAACAAGTGCTGCTACTCCTACAAAGAATAGAAATCTCCCATCTTTTGCATTAAAACTCGACTCAGGGGATATTGTACTATTTGATGCTGGAGAAGATGTACAAAGACGTTTTGAAGCTGCTAAGTTGAAATTTAATGTTCCAATGACAATATTTATATCTCATATGCATGGAGATCATATCATTGGTTTACCTGGATTGCTTTTTACCTTTCTTTTAAATGGTCGTACTGCACCTCTCTCTATTATTGGTCCTCAAGGCATTGCAAGTTATTTAATTGCTCATTTTCAAATTATAGGATTACAAGCAAATACATATGAACTTACTGTAAAGGAAATATCAATAAAAAAAAATCCAGATGATAAAGAAGAATTAGTATGTTATACCAAATTTTTAACATCAAAATATGAAAGAAAAATCTGGAATATAGATAATAGTATTATTAAAGATTCTCAAAAATTCATTGTCAAATATTGGTGGATGAATCACAGTATTCCTACTTTTGGGTTTAGATTCGAAGAAAAAGCAAGAAATGGCAAATTTAATCCTCAAAGAGCAGATGAATTAGATATCGATAAAGGTTTACATTGGAAAAATCTTCAAAATGGGGAGATTATTACAACAAAGGATGGTAGGACTATAGATCCCATAAAAATGGGGATTGTTTCTGAGAAACGTCCAGGAATAATAATCGCATACAGTGGCGACACAACTATCTGCGATAATTTAGGAGAAATCTCATCGAATGCCGATTATTTTATTTGTGAATCAACGTATGCTACTGAACATGAGCATTTGGCAATTGAAAAAAAACATATGTCTTCAAAAATGGCTGCTACTATTGCAAAAGAATCAAATGTTAGATATTTAATATTAACTCATTTTTCAAGTCGCTATAAAGATACAAAAACTATTGAAAATGAAGCAAAATCAATATTTCCAAATACCATTGTTGCAAGTGATTTATTAACTATCGAGATAAAACATATGAATTAATTGAAGATATTCCTTCTTTTTCTAATAATTTCTTATAGTTTATATAAATCTTTTATAAAATCTTCATAATCTTCATCGATAAAGACAATAATTCTATTTATTATTTCTTCAAAAAAAATTAACATATATCTAAAATACTCCTCAATATTTTTCAATTATTTAAATCTATAAAATTGTCAGAGGCCATTTGTTAGCATAAATTGAAATAGAGTTAAAATTGCTAATGTAATTGAAAGAGTGAAAAAATGTTTAAAAAAAAATATTGTTTAATAGCTAAAAGTTAACATCCACCAGCAATCTTTGGTAAGATGGTGATTTCAGAACCTTCTTCGATTTTATCGTTAATATCTACTTTTTTACCATTAGCTAAAATTGCGAAAAATTTTGTTTCTAACTTTAATTCTTTCAACAAATCTGCAACGGTCCGAGTAGTATTTATTCGATAAGATTTTAAATTACCAATTTTTGAAATTTCTTGTATATTTTCCATTTTTTTTTATTCACCTATTCAATAAATATTATCTTACACTTACCAAATAAAAAGCGGGAATAAAAACTTTATTGCTATGAATATTCCAAAAAATTTTTTTTTTAATATTTTTTAAAAAGAAGAAAAGATTTTTCATAGAATTTTTCATTAAATTATTTTGTAATTTAGTTATAATTTGTTCATATGATTACTTGTTGATATAAATGGAAGATGACATAATTTTTAGACATCAAGATGAAATAATTCAGTTTGTTAAATTAATTTTAAATAAAATGAAGTTATCATCAAATAACAGAGAACGACAATACCATTTGAACAATTTAATGGTTTTTCTGATATCTTCATCCAATGATATTGCTCAAAACGGAGATCTTTATGAAGCTGCAGGGAGATTATATAGTGCTGCCTACTATTTAGAAGAAAATCGCCCAAAAAATGCACGTGAGATATATAAGGCATCCATAAATTATTATAATAGTTATTTTCATCAAATAGTTATTAAAGGTGCTGTAAAAGATGCTGCAAATGTTGCTTTAAAAATTGCTAAAATATATTGCGATAAATTACATGATCGGAATAATGAAAAAAATTACATCAATAAAGCTATTGGATTGATTGCAAACCAAATCATTATTTTAGAAAAGATTGGATCTCCTCGTGAATTATGTGGGCGGTTCCAAACACTCTCTATATTATATTCCAAAATTAAAGATTGGGAGAAAGTAATTTCTTCTGCTAGTTCCGCTTTGAAAATTGCGCAAAGTATTGAAGATTTTTCAGTAATCTCTAATGCTTTTAATTATTTAATCTTAGCTAAGGAAAAGTTGAAACAATTTAAAGAATCTGAAGAAATTTCTTACCAATGCTTGAGTTATTTCAAAGAAAAATCTGAATTATTTGAAGTGAATCAGAAATTTATTCCACTTTCTCAAATATATCAAATAATTAAAAATACATATAAAAATTTACATGATTTTTCAAATTTTAAGATTTATTCAATTAAAGAAGCAGGTGTTTATATTTCTCTGGCAAAAAATGGAATCATCAACAATATAAGCAAAGAATTAGTTGCTTCATATTATCGTGGTGCAGGATTATGTTATCAAGAAACAAATGGAAATCATATTGAGAGTGCTAGCTGTTTTTATATTGCAGGAAATTTCTATATAGAAAATCGAAAATATCTGAATGCCTATCTAAATTTTGAAGATTCTGCAAGAAATTTTGAATATCTTAGGAAATATAAGAAAGCTTTTGATTTATATCAAAAATCTGGATATTATGCATTCAAGGTTGGAAAATATAGAAAATCAATAGTAAATTATATTTCTGCGTATAATTTAGTAAGTAAAGCAGAAAAAAGTGGGAATAAAATACTTTATGTTTTAATTGAATCTTTTAAAAAGTTGACAGAAAAGGAAAATCAAAATAAAAATTATTTTGTTGTAGCATCTTTAAAAATTGAAACAATTAAATATATAAAGTTATTACCAAAGAAAGGTAGCCGTGAAATATCAAATATATTAACAGAAATTTATAATAATTATAAATTATTATGTAATTCCAATATTTTAAATAATGATAATGAAATGTATGATTACCTTCTATTATTGACATTAATTTGTTCAAAATATTTTAATGATCAAGAGATGTTAGATAAAATTTTTTCTCTATTAAAAGCAAACGTAAAAGAAAATAAGCTAAAATATTGATCT
>CAYPTZ010000497.1:0-3467 GCA_964413395.1 uncultured archaeon
GCTTTTTTTCTTGCTGGTTGATATTCTATTTGAAAATAAACTAATGTTCCATCTAAATCGAAGATAATTGCTTTTAATTTCATTAAATTCACTTTAAATTGTTTTTAATTATTCATAAATCCATCTAAAATTTGATAATAATATTCTTCTGCCATCTTTAATTGCTTTATTTCAATAAATTCTGGTGTTTTATGTGCCTGTTCAATATCACCAGGACCTAATATGATTGTGGGAATATTATATTTATTATAGTAAATATCTGCTTCACTATAAGCTGGAAAAGTAGTAGTATTTAGGGGATTGTTTATGTATGATTTTATTTCTCCAATATACATATTGTTTTCCCCTTTAGGAATGAGATAGGGGGAGCCTAATATTGTTGATACAATTTCAGCATTTGGGTCAACTTCATACACTAAATTTGATATCATTTCATATTCTATATCGAGGTTATCTTCTGGAACCGTCCTACGGTCAATAATTATTTGACATTTTTCTGGAACTATATTTGTTCCTGAGCCTCCCTTAATCGTGCTAATTGTTAATTTTGGAGGTCCTAAAGGAGATTTGATTAGTTCTAATGAAGTGATATAATTTTGAATATTATTAATAAATTTGGAAGCTAAATATATTGCATTGATTCCTTGTTCTGGAATGCTTGCATGAGATGCCTTTCCTTTGAATTTAACTAAGTATTGAATTATACCTTTATGGCAAAAATTTATTTCCATTTTGGTTGGTTCTGCTAAAATACAATAGGAAACTCGTTGAAAGATCTTTAAAATATCGTTAATTTCCTCAATTTTTGCTAAACCTAAGCATCCATTTTCTTCATTAACGGTAAAGCCTAAGACCAAACCTTTAGATTGAGGAAATTCTCTATCATAATTTTTATTCAGCCATTTTATAGCAGAACAAATAAATGCGGCTATTCCTCCCTTCATATCACAAGTACCTCTACCATATATTTTTCCATCTTTGATATTGGCCTCATAAGAAAAATTATTATTATATCCTGAGACTGTATCAAGATGACCAGAGAACAATAATAAAGATGAATTTGGAGATGGTTCAAAAATAATGAAATGGTTTGTTCGTCCCTTGTCATAAACTTGAGATAAATGCTGACATTTATAGGGTTTAAAAAGTTCTAAAATATAGTTTAATATTTCATCTTCATTTCCATTTTCTGTTTTTATACGGACTAATTCTTGAGTTAGAGTTAAAACATCTAATTTATGATGAATTTCTTTTTTTTTTTCCATTTCTATAATCTAGAATTAATGAAAATATATAAAAATCATTGAGAGAGTATATTATTATTGCTTTTATTGATTTAAAATGTGGAAAATTTCTCAAAGACCTTTCATCCATAATCATCGCCCCTTAATTATGGCTCATAGGGGTGAAAGCGAAAACTCACCTGAAAATACTCTTGTCTCTTTTGAAGCGGCATATAAACTTGGAATTGATTGCATTGAATCAGATATTCATCTGACCAAAGATAATCAGTTTGTATTTTTTCATGATGAAAAATTAAACCGTACAACAAATGGTGATGGTTTTGTATCTGATTTTACCTTGGATGAATTAAAAATGTTAGATGCTGGATATTATTTTGAGGGAAATAAAAAAAACCTCTATCCTTTTCGAAATCAAGGTTTCAAAATTCATTCTATTGATGAAATTTTCCCTATATTTCCAAACATTAGGTTCAATCTTGATATTAAAAGTAAAGATCCCAAGGTACCCGAATTATTGGCAGAAAAATTAGACGAATTAAAGGCAGAAGATAGGATAATTGTTGGTTCATTTCATCAAAAGCAGATTAAAAAATTCAGAAAATATTCTTCGATTACAACAGCAGCAAGTCCAAGAGAAGTTTTTAAATTTTACTTAAAATCTAAGGATTGGAAAAAAAAATATTACAAAGAATTTGAAAATGATCCAATTGATTATAGAAATAACCAAATTCAAATCTTTGGTAAAGAATTACCTTATTTTGCATTACAAATTCCAGAGAAACGTTTGACTTTTAAGTTGGTTTCTCCAGAAATTATAGAATTTGCTCATTATCTTGGAATTGCAGTTCATGTTTGGACAATTAAAAAACTGAATGATATGAAAAGATTACTAAATTGGGGTGTTGATGGAATTTTTACAAATAATTCTGCTATTTTGGTGAATTTGATTAAATCTATGGAAATTTAATTATTATTGTCAAAATCTATTTCTCTTTAACAAATATATATCCAATCAAATTACTTCCAATAATTTTTTTTTTGTAATATTCCCATCCTTGCTTATGAAATTGGAATAATAATTCTATTTTTTCCTCCAATTGTAGATTTCCTTTGTTATAATGAATTAATTTACGTATAATCATGATTTAGTTCCTAATTGTTAAATATAATAGACTAATTTAGTATGTGGATAATTCTTGCTTATTTTTTGCATTTTCTTTTTTAAAGATAAATCCGCTAACTGAATTTCCTGAAGAAAATGGCAATTCATTAACAAAATTCCATCCTATCTCTTTCATAGAGTTTACGATAGTATTGTGGATTAGTTGCCGATTTTCATCATCTAAAGTATTTTTTTTATCTCCAATAAATTGATAAAATTTTAAAAAGGTATAAAGATGAACGTTGTTCGTCTCGTTTTCAATAAATTCTTCCACATTAATTCAATCTCTTCTAAATCTTCTATGTTCCCGTTTTCACTGCTGATTTGGATTTACTGTTCATCTGATGTGAATCTTCAATCTTTGAAATGTTTAATCCTTTTTTCATTTTATCGTTGAATTCAGGAAGAATTGTGAGTAAAGGCATTATAGAATTAATTAAACTATTGAAACCTTGATTACCTTCCCCCATCACTATCATTTTATCAGGAGCTAATTTACTAAAGATTTCTGGCATTTTTTCAACTAACTTTAATGACATAAAACTATCTCCTGCTGTACTTAAGGCTTCAACTTGCTTTTGAATTCCTTCTGCTTCTGCCATCATTTTAATTCTTATTCCTTCTGCATCTGCTTCATATTCTGCGAGTTTAATGATTTTTATTGCATCAGCATCTGCTTGAGATCTTATTATTTTTGCTTTTTGATATGCCTCTGCTTCAAGTTCCATCCGCTTCATTTCTTGTTCTTGAATTTGAATTGCCATTTCTTTTTCTGCTAATTCAGCTTGTCGCTTAACATCAATTTCCTTCAAACGATAAATTTCTTCAGAATTGGCAACAGAAATTTTAGCTTTTTGTTTTTCGTATACTTTCTTAACAGCTTCCATATTATCTTTTAAATCAGAATCTAAAACTCTTGCTTCTATGATTTCTAAGCTTTCAATTACAATCCCCCAATCCTTTGTAAGATTTAATAATTGGTCGCTGATCATTTTAATTATTTCAGTTCTTTCACATAGAATTTTTTCAAAAAAGTCTTTGATATATTCCTCTTCTGCATA
>CAYPTZ010000498.1:0-3461 GCA_964413395.1 uncultured archaeon
GTAATCTTGTTTTAATTTAGGATCATTATTTACTTCTGAAAATTTCTTTAAAATAAGTATAGTTTCGGCAATTATATTATCAGGGCGACTGCTGGAACGTTTTAAAACCCATTGATTGATGTAGGAATAAAGACATTTTTTCATTTTTGAAATAGACGTTGATGGAATTAGTTTTGCTTGTGAACTATTCGCAATTTTAAATATTAGATCTCGTTGAATTTTCTCATTATATACTTCAATAACTTTAATTGCAGCATTATTGATGTCTCCCTTCTCTAACATAATTTTTACAATTTCTTTGGGTATTCCTTTTTTCAAAAGGTTTATTTCGATATTACTTATTTTATCGAGTATATCTGAATCATAATTAATGTTGGATTTCACAATTTCTAAGAGAGTTTCTTTTTCAATTCGGGATTTTATTTTTAGAATTTGTTTGTAATGAGCGAGTGTGATAAGTTTTGGATAATCAAGGATAAATTCTTCCAATAAATCAAATGATTTTTTAAAAAGATTAGCATTCTCTAACCAAGAGATTAATGATGTATATGTTTTCTCTACAAGGTTGTTGTACTCCCAAGATTTTTTGATTTTCGTGGGGGCATTTTTGATTGATGATATGAGGAGATTTAGCAAATTGGTTTGGGATGTTTTATTAGATTTTTCTAACACATTTTTTACATTTAAGTTTTGAATTTCGGAAGTTATTAAAGAAATAAATTTGTTAAAACTAGAAACTCGACTCGATTCGATTAATCCTTTGTTCAATGTGGCTTGCACATTATCTTTGACATATTCTTGGACTGTTGAGAACCATACTTCATATATTTCATAAAGAGGTTGTTTTTGAAATAAATCTTCTAATTTCTCAATATAGAGAGATATAATATTCGTTTCACTTTGTAAGGCGAATTTCGAGCATTCTTCTGTAATTAGTGAGCCAACAGTTTTTGTTGGATTATCAGAAAGAAGTTTAATATAGTATTCGACTTGTTTCTCTGGTGATTTTGTTGAAAGCGAAATTTTTTGTAATTTTGATTTCAGTAATGATGTTAAAAATCCCCAGTTTTCCATCATTCTTGGATTTAAAGCCAGACCAGTAGGATCTACTTGGAATAGCCATTGGATTTCTTGTTCTAAGAAATGATCAAAAAAGGTTTCAAGATTAAAATCCTGTAATAATTGAATATATTTGATTACTTCTTCAACAACTGGAATGAGACTTCCAAAAAAATTATTTAAATATGTATGGAATTCATGATCTCCAAGCTCTAATTCATCATAAATCTCATCTTCATCTTCCCCATATTCATAGTAAAAATCATCTTCATTATCTTCATATTCTGCTTTTAAACTATCAAATTCGATCTCTCGATAGAAATCATCCAAAATATCCCGATCTTCCGATAATAAACCTCTCAAGTTGAAACATTCATGAATTTTTTTAATGGTAGCAATATAACCAACAAACCAAATTTTCAATAATTCAACTATTATATTTTTATCTTGGAACAATTGAATAATCACAAGAGGAGATTCTCCAAATTTCTTTATAAATTCTTTTTCATTAAATTTATTCTTGTTCAATTTATGAGATGACATGATTTTATTCAAATTCCCATTTATGTCTTTATTTATACCATTATCTTGGTAAAGTAACTTGTTAAGATAACTTTCCCACCGAAAATATGGAAATTCGAAAGTTGTAAAAGGCAAAATTTTCTCAGAATTATTGTTACTCCAACTTAATATAAAGAATCGTCTCAATTCATCTGTGGATAATTTTTTAACAAATTCTCCTGAAGGAGAAGAAAAAATTTCCAAATCTCTTGCCTGTAATTCTGAAGATAAATTAGAAACAATATTCTCTACATCTAAGGCATTTTTATTATTATTATTGATTTGGTTGGATTCTTTATAATGAACTGAAGAATTATGTAAATAGTATAGCGCAACAGCAACACAATGCTTGCAATCAAAACTAACTGGACATGTACAAGTCCCAAAGAGTTGTCCTTTTGAATCCACTTTTAATTCAACTTTATAGACAGGACGATAATTCCCTCGGACTTTTCCTTGAATCTCGTTTTGCGATAAAGCTTTCACTTTTATCACATAATTACTATGATAATAGGATTCACCCCTTGAATAGGATTGAGGATCGGCCATAATTTGAATTGCACTTAGATCTAACATTAAATCATCTTGTTCCAAATTGAATACCTATGAATGGAATATCTTCAATAGTCAAAAATTTCAATTATTAATCTGTTGATAATATTCATCTCGATTATCTGTAAATTTGACCTTGTTATTTGATCCAATATATCAATATTCATCTAAATACATAATCCAAAATTTTTAATATATCGTCTATTTATGTCCAAATTTTTTTTCACATTTACTGACGGTTCCTCCTCAGAGCTGCCAAATAAATTTAATATTTTATTTCAAAAGCTTGCTACTATGAATTATTGTTAATATTTCGATTTGGTGATTTATTTCTCTATAAATAATTCTATAACCTTTATAGATAATTTCTCTAATTAAGGGATTTTGTCTTTCTGGTACAATTCTCCCAATTTTTGGAAATTTTTTTAATATCTCAATTGATTTTAAAATATTTTTTGCAAAGAATTTAGCAAAAGACATTGAATCTTTTCCAATATATTGAATAATATCTTCTAAATCTTAGAAGCTTCTAATGAAAAAATTATTCTAACCATGGCGCTAATCTTTTCCTAATCTCTTCAAGAGTTAGTGTTTTTCCATTTTCTATTTGAGAAATACCTTTATCTATTTTTTGATTTACATAAATTGCTTCAATTACATCATCATATGTAGCACTATCTGGAAGTTTTTTTATAATTGATATGATATTTTCTTTTGTGCTTTGCATATATGAAATAAGATAATTCTCTTTATTAAAAAATTTGATTATCATTTTTTCATCTATGAAAAAATATTACTAATTAGAAATTTTGATTATATGTTAACCCATTAGTCAATCTTGAGATGTCAAATTATGAAATAAAGACAATTTATCACATTTAAAAGGAGTTTTTCACTCCTAGTGAAATAAGTGCATAAATAACAGGTTAATAATTTCTTCCAGAGGTTTTTAGCAATTCCCCCTCAGAGCCGCCAAAGTGCTAATTAATAAGGTTAAAAAATTTCTTCTTTTATTTATCATTTCATTTTCCGTATCCACAATTACTGAATAATTAAGAAAAATAAAAAAAAAGATTGAATATTTTATCATTTATTGCTAAATATAATTTTAAACATTTAGTTTAGTGTTTACTTCTTCATGACTTTCTTTAATTTCTGTTTCAAGTATCGAAAAGTTCAAATTCTGTTTCTTTTTTTTAAAATGATACTTAACCCAATTTTTAATACATACTATGGAGTCATGATAAAATAACTTGGTCAAGTTCCAAATCTATCATTACTCTCACAGA
>CAYPTZ010000499.1:0-3431 GCA_964413395.1 uncultured archaeon
TTAGTATTCTTCAATTCTTAGATTATATCTTTTACAAAATTTTTGATATACCGACATTATCCCAATTTTTCATTTGAAATTTTCCTTCAAAATGGAGTTATAATTTTTTTATTCAGATACTTTTAAAAAAAGTAACAACAAAAATAATAAATTAACACAAATGTTATTTTATTTAACTTTTTTTTAATCACCTACATCAATTAATCCTAAATAGAGAGCAAGAAATAGCATTTGTTATCATCAAAGGAATGATTTTTAATGAATAATGATAAAAAGAAAAAAATATTAACAACAACAGGTGGCCACCCTGTTTCAGACAATCAAAATTCACAGTCTGCAGGAGAAAGAGGCCCTCTTCTTATGCAAGATGTACATTTATTCGAAAAAATGGCACATTTCAATCGAGAACGTATTCCTGAACGTGTTGTACATGCAAAAGGTGCAGGAGCCTATGGAACTTTAACTATAACTGAAGATATTACAAAATATACTAAGGCAAAAATTTTTTCTGAAATTGGAAAAAAAACTGATCTTATAGCACGATTTTCGACAGTTGCAGGAGAAAGAGGATCAGCAGATACGGTCAGAGATGTAAGAGGATTTGCCATCAAATTTTATACAGAAGAGGGAAATTGGGATATGGTAGGAAATAATACTCCTGTCTTTTTTATTCGAGATCCATTAAAATTTAGTGATTTTATTCATACTCAAAAAAGAACTCCCAATAGTAATTTAAAATCCCAAACCATGTGGTGGGATTTTTGGTCTTTAGTTCCCGAAGCACTACATCAAATTACTATTCTTTTTTCTGATCGTGGTATCCCTCGAGGTTTTCCACATATGAATGGTTATGGAAGCCATACCTATAGTTTCATTAATTCCAATAATGAACGTTTTTGGGTTAAATTTCATTTTAAAACGATGCAAGGTATTCAAAATTATTTACAAGAGGAAGCAGATATTTTAGCAGGAAAAGATCCCGATTGGGCTACCCGAGATCTATATGAAAGTATTGAAAAAGGAGATTTTCCTAAATGGGAATTTTTTGTACAGATCATGCCTGAACTTGAAGCCGAAAAATATCGATGGAATCCATTTGATTTAACAAAAGTGTGGCTTCATGCAGACTATCCTTTAATTAGAGTAGGAACGATGGAATTAAATAAGAATGTGACTAATTATTTTGCTGAAATAGAGCAAGCAGCTTTTGATCCATCAAACAGAGTCCCAGGTATCTCATTTTCACCAGATAAAATGCTCCAAGCTCGAACTTTTTCTTATGCCGATGCACATCGATATCGCTTGGGAGTAAATTATCAAAGTTTACCTGTAAATAAACCAAAAATCCCAGAAGTGAATAATTATCACCGAGATGGTCATATGCGATTTGATGGGAATTATGGAGCAAATGTTAATTACGAACCTAATAGTTTTGGAGGTCCAACCGAAGATCCTGCATTCAAAGAACCTCCTCTGAAAATTTCTGGAGATGCAGATGCGTATGATCAGCCAACAAAAGATGATGATTTCATTCAACCAGGTAATCTTTATCGCTTGATGCCATCTGATGAACAAAATCGGTTAGTAAATAATTTAGTAAATAGCCTAAAAACTGTCCCAAAATTTATTCAAGAAAGAATGTTAGCTCATTTTCAAAAAGCAGATACAAACTGGGGAAGTAGGATTAAAAAAGGATTAGGAATTTAATATTCCTTTAATTTTTGAATAATAAAATCCATTTTTTTTTTTTAAGAAAAAACAGCTTACACTTCAGTATAAGGTTAATTTTTGTTGATTTTAGTATGGTTAAAAACTAGACTTTTAATTGTAACTGGGAAAGCTTGTCGAGGAGGTTCATAAAGTGAAGGACCGATATCAATCCAATCACCTGCTTCCAATGTTAATTCATCTAAACATATCAAATTGCTTTGAATGAATGTATGTTTATGAAGGGCAATTCCTAGAAGTTTTGCTAGATCACTTTTAAATAATAAAATGATTGTTTTTTGATTCGTGACTGAGTTTGGTAAGGCCTTTTCTAATGACTTTGCAAAAATTTGCAATAATTCATCTCGGCCATATATTGGATTATTGAAATATAAAGCCGCAATATCCTCTCCCTCTTTCATATCATATTTATGAAAAGCATTATCAATTTCTTCCTTCACTTTTTCAGGGCTCAAATTATCTTGAGAAATATTAACTGGAATGACTGGTATGTTATTAAGAGGTAATTTTACATTTTTATCCACGAAACAAGTAGAACCTGAAACAGTTAAAGAAAAGGCACCTGCTCCAATCACGGTAGCTCGAATTTTATTTTCTGGTTCGATTATAGATAATCCTTGGGTTTTAGCAAGATTTTTAATTTCTTGGGCAAGAAAATGTCCAATATCATTGAAAAATGTCATTTTTTGATCTTCTTGATAGATAAATTCGCCAATCCCCCCAGAAAATGAATATGCATCAATAGGTGTAGAAAAATCTAGATCCACTGTCATCATCAGATGCTTGGCTATTTTCGTTTTAGCGCATCCTTGCATGACCTCCAGTTGAGCTTTTGCATATTCATGGGCTAAAGTATGGACATCTGTTTCTGAAATTACATCCCCAATTTTATAAGTCATATTCAATTCTTTCATAAGAAATTCGCTTGGACCATCAATTCTCCAAATTTTAAATTTTTCATCGATACCTAATAAACGGCCACCAATATTAATACAGGAACAACTTATTACTTCCCCATTTGAAGCGATGGCCATATTGCTTGATCCTCCCCCAATATCACTATTTAAAATTGTTTTTTGTAATTCTGCTGATATTTTAACGATACCACTACCCATAATCCCTAATTGAGATTCAAAATTCGGCCCCGCAGTGGCACTGACAAATTTTCCCGATTTAGAAGCTAGACGGTTAACAATCTCTTCAGCATTCTGTTTTTTAGCAGTTTCTCCCGTGACGATTACTGCACCAGTATCTACCATTTCTGGAGTAATGTTCGCTTTCTTATATTCTTCTTGGCAAAATTTAACAATGGCTTCAATATCAATAGTAAATTGATCTAATAATGGTGTAAATATTATTTTACTTTCATAAATGATCTCTCGATTAATTAATAGAAAGCGATTTGTAAGATTAAAGAAGCTTGTTTCCCGTTTCAATGTGAGACGAGAGAAAATTAAGTGAGATGTGGAAGATCCAATATCAATTCCTACACTTAATATTTTTAAATATTCAGCATTACTTTCTTTAGAATCAATATGACCCATGAGCAATTCAGCAGGATAAATTTCGATTTTTTTTGTAGGATTCTCTTCCTTATCATCGGGAACTACTTCTTTTGGTTTTGCAATTTTCACTCCCATTTCGGTATCACAATGTTTGGGTAATTCCTGTTTTTCTTCAGAATTCAGTAGCTTATGTTGAAT
>CAYPTZ010000500.1:0-3430 GCA_964413395.1 uncultured archaeon
CTGAAAATATTTTAATCGATAATTTCCAAGCTTTTATTGGGGAAAATAACTCAGGAAAATCAAATATATTTTTAGCTATTGAAGTATTATGTTCTGCTGGTTCAGGAGGAATAAAACCAGAAAATTTCAATAATCCAGAAGATGATTGTAGTCAGGAATCCTGTCCTCATTGTGCAGATTTTAAAAAAATTATTAATTCTTGAACTATTCAAAAATAAAAATCTTCACTGTTATAGAACTTTTCAAGTGATCAAAACAAAAAGAGTTTTTTTAAATCATATAGTAATAAATTTTAAAGCTATTGATCTTAGGCAATTTTAATTATTAAAAATAATATTTTAACACATAATAATTCCATCAAATAAGAATTAGAAATAAATTTAACAATACCATATTGATCGTGGATGATATAGAAATGAATTACAATGAATTACTTGATATTGATGATACTGATAAAGAAATTATCGAAATTCTGCAAAAAAAACCTGAATCTACTCATTCTGCAATAGCTGAAAAGGTACATAAATCTCAACCAGCAGTTGGAGCTAGAATTATAAAATTAAAAAGAAAATTCTTATTGACTGAAACAATTGGTTCAGAAATCAATAAAATTGATATAAAATTTGCCCGAATTGAATTATCTACAAAAAATGTCGAACCATTATGGAATAGTTTTCAAAATTGCCCATTCATTATTAATTCTTTTAAAATGACAGGAGAATATAACCTTCTTATTGAAATTGTTGCACCAAATGTGAGGACAATTGAAAATTTTATTGATAATTGTCTAAGGAAAAATAAATCAATTTTAGATATTAGGACCAATTTTGTAATTGATAGTCTTAGAAAATATATTGTTCCACTTCATTTTGAAATTGAAAAGTTTGAAAATTCTGGGTGTTCATATGAATGTGGTGAACCTTTATCTCAAGATAATTTAGAGAGAATTATTAGTTCGAATTAATAAGTAAAAACATTATTCTTTATTATTTTCATTGTAATTTTCTTCCTTTTTATAAATTTCAATAGCTAGTTGTTTAAAAGCTTCATTGATTCCTTGGCCAGTTTTTGCGGAACACTCCACAAATAAGAAATTGTTCTTTTTTGCATAAGCTATTGCTTGGTCTATAGAAACTCTATTTTCAAGATCGACCTTATTTCCAACTAACAAGACTGGGACTTTTTTTCCTAAGTTTTCTTCAAGTTCAGAAACCCATCTTTTTAAGTTTTTAAAAGAAATTGGATTACTTACATCGTAGCATAATATTGCACCTTTGGCATCGCGATAATATAAACTTCTAATTCGTTCATAATGAGCTTGTCCTGCAGCATCCCATATCATTAATGTTGCTTTAAATTTTCTAACTACAGAATAGGATTTATCATTTGGTTCCATTTCACAATTAATTTCTTTAGAGCCAAAATCGACTCCCAAAGTTGTTTTCAAATCTTGTTTGAAATAATTGTCGGTGAATCGGACCTTAATAGCAGTTTTTCCAACAGCAGAATCTCCAATTTCAATGATTTTAAAAGAATAATGATTAATAAAAAGGGATCGTATTTCATTTTTTCCCCAATTTTCAATATTTTCCCCTGAGATTAATTCGGGATCTATTTCTGAGATATTTTCAAGAGTTAAAATATATCCTTTTTTATAAATATCGACTTTCATGTAATCGAGAGCATTTTTATTGATAGATTTTATTTTTCCTGAGCAGGGTGCAATTAATGTTGAAATCCCATTATCATTTGAAATGGATGCAAATGGTTCACCCAATTTAACATAATCTTCCACTAACATGGTAAGATTTGTAGGAGATTTTAAAAACAAATATCCAATCTGATCTAATCCAATTTTTTTTTTTTTCAAATCTAAAAAAATATGATGTTTTTTGGAATAACTGAGATCTTCAGCGAGCATAAATCTGCCATTTTCAAGAAATATCATTTATTTCACTTCAAAGAGAACTAAGTTAAATTGTTGCTTATCATTTAAAAGTGATTCTTCATTAAAAAAAAAACCAATTTCTTTGTTCGAAAATTTATTCATGAAATAAATCTTTTATAATATATACTAATAAAGCACCAAAAAAATATAAATTGAAAAATTGATACAATTAAACTATGGTTACCATACACGATGGTAGATATCAAATACCTGATAATCTTCTTTATTCAAAGAATCAACATGTTTATCTTGATAAATCCAATAAGATAATTGGTTTAGATGAAATTGGTTATGCCTTTTTGCAAAATCCAAATGAAATTCAATTTCTGAGTGAAAATGAAGTACAGAAAGGTACACCTTTTGTCGCAATTACCACTGATTCAGGAATAACAACTTTAAATTCACCTTGTTCAGGAAAAATTAAAATTACAAATAAAAAAGCCTTAGAAGGAATGAAAAATAATACCTATACTATAGGATTCTTAGTTGAATTAGAAGATCTAACTGATATCGAAGCAGAATTAATCACAGGAGATGAAGTGGAACAATGGGCTATTAATGATGCAAAATCATTAATTAGAAATAATTATTCCTTTAAAATATTAGAAATTGGAGATTCTGCTGTTGGAAAAACTGCCATTAAAGTTCGATTCACTGATAATTATTATAAAAAAGATCTAAAAACAACTTTGGGGGTTGATTTTGGCTCCAAAGAAATTAAGGGTGAATATAAAAAGCTAAGTGACCCCATTACTGATATTGCTAGATTCACTGCAAAAATGAATATTTGGGATACTGCGGGCCAATCTATGTATGATAAAATCCGTGGGATGTATTATAAGGATGCTAAAGGTGCAATATTGTGCTATGATGTAAGTAATCCTATTTCATTTGATAACCTTGATAAATGGCGTTCAGAACTAGAAGAAAATTTAGGTAAGGTACCTACCTTATTAGTTGGGAATAAAATCGACTTAGAACGAAAGGTTGACACTAATAAAGGATTAGAATATGCTAAAAAACATGGGTACTTATTTATTGAATGTTCTGCTAAAACTGGAGAAGGTATCGAAGACATATTTACAAAGTTAGCTATTGAAATTTTTAAGAAAGAAGAAAACTTAGAATAGAATAGTTTTTACCTTTTTTTTTTTTATATCTTTCTGATGCCTAATTTTGATCTGGAAAAATTACATTATCAAGAAATTAATGAAAAACAAACCATCTTAATGCAAAAAATTCTAAATAAATATGTTTTAGGATTCTATATTTCACTTTCGGGAGGTGATATTTTATATGATTACCAAATTGATCCAAATATCCATATTAATTTAATCTCTCATTTTATTGCTGCCCTTTCTATGTTTGGAGAAGAAAATATTGGGAAAATTCATAGAATTTTTATTGAAGGATTAAATGTTGAAATGAATGTTGTTGCAAAACACAATTTAATTTGGGTAAGCTTCTTTAGACCGAATATGG
>CAYPTZ010000501.1:0-3426 GCA_964413395.1 uncultured archaeon
TGTAGCACAAAAAACCAGTGCCTTCTCGTTCTGATTGATTTCATCCAAAAAGATTTTTACACGCTTAGCTTCTCGTTCTTTGATCTCGATAATCTTGTTAAAATCAGGCTCTGTATAAATCTTTCCTTCTTCGACTTCACCCTCAATAATCTGATCGTCAGCCGTATAAACATAGTCATCTAATGTCGTCTTAATTCGCTTGACCTTAAAAGGCGTCAAATAACCGTCATTGATTCCTTCTTTCAAAGAATAAATATAAACCGGTTCCCCAAAATAGCGATATGTATCAACGTTATCTTTACGTTTTGGTGTTGCTGTCAAACCTAATTGAACCGCTGGTGAGAAGTATTCAAGAATACCCCGCCAATTGCTTTCATCATTCGCACCACCGCGGTGGCACTCGTCAATAATTACGAAATCAAAATAATCCGGTGGATATTCTCCAAAATACGGAGCTGGTTTACCTTGCTCATCACAACCACTCATAAACGTTTGGAAGATAGTAAAGAAAATGCTTCCGTTTGTGGGTACTTTGCCTTTCTTGCGGATTTCATCAGGTTTAATACGAACTAGCGCATCTTCAGGAAAAGGAGAAAAGGCATTAAACGCCTGATCAGCGAGAATATTTCTATCTGCCAAAAATAAAATCCTTGGTCTACGCGCACCATCCCGTCTTAAATTCCAGCGAGTCTGAAACAATTTCCACGCAATCTGAAACGCGATAAATGTTTTCCCTGTTCCGGTGGCTAGAGTTAATAATACCCGGTCTTTTTCATCCGCAATCGCAGACATCACATTATTGACCGCAATTTCCTGATAATACCGGGCAAACTTTGTCCCGCCGACATCTTCAAAAGGCACTTGAACAAACTTGTCCCGCCACTGATTTTGAACAGCAAAAGTCTTGTTCCAAAGTTCATTAGGCGTTGGAAACTTGATAACTAAACCTTCTTTTCCTGTTTCCATGCAAATTTGATAAATCTCTTGTCCGTTGCAGGCATACGTTGTGGCTAAATGCAGTTTTTCAGCATAATCCTTGGCCTGCGCCACACCCTCACCAACTTCTTGTTCATCACTCTTAGCTTCTACAATTGCCAACTTACGACCTCGATATGTTAACACATAATCAGCAATCAAAGGCTTCATTCGACAACCGCCAGTCTGAATTTTCCCTGCGGTGATGTGATATTCCCGCAGAATCTTGGAATCTTCATCTACGCCCCAGCCGCATTGCTTAAGCTTAGGATCGATTAGTTCTGCTCTGGTTTCTGCTTCGTTCATAAGTTTTACCCTACTATATTTTTAAATTGCAATGTATGACTATCGGGCTTATGCGCATCTGGCAATTCAGTTATTTTTATTTTCAATGGCATAGGTGTAGCTATTCCACTAAATACACAAGTACCGATTGGAAGTTTCGGAATTGATTCTTCGGTAATTTTGTCTATGTATGAAACGGCGCTACCAATTGTTAACAAATCTCGTTGATTTATAAGCTGATGAATAAAATAGTTATGAGCCTGCGAAATAATTGTCTCTGAAATATCATTAGGTCTTTGGCTTGCAATGGTTACAAATACTCCAAATTTACGGCCTTCCTTAATTATTTCTTCAAAGGTTTCAAGCCGATAATCTTTCCAATCTTCTGTTTCACGGAATGATGTTTTGGATAAAATATTATGGGCTTCATCGACAATAATTGAGAGAGATTCTTTGTTGTTCTTCTTTTTGTGCTCAGAATAAATGTATTTTGCCATAAGCAGAGGGATAGTTTTCCGCATATCGAGATTAACATCGTGGAGGTTTAAAACCACGACATTTTTGTATTTGTTATCGTCTTTTTCGTCTTTCCAAAGGTCAGCATTTTCTTCAATCTTAAAAGTATGTTCAATGCTGGGTTGCTTCGCCTTAAATCTGTTTATTACAGGTAAAACATGGTCAACTTGTACCTTGTATCGGTATAAATCATTTATCAGCTGTAAGAGTAAAAAAATAAAAAACTGGTTTAATTCTAACATCTCTTTTAAATTTTCATCATTTATATTATCCTCAACAGTTTTATAAATCTTTGTGTCCTTTATTTTGTCAGGATATTGCAAGAAATTATTACTGGTATCAGAACCAAAATAAAAATAATTCAATGTATTTTGGTAATTAATATCTGACTGAAGTTCTTTCTGCGTATTTTCATCAACAAAAAAAGCTAATATTTCTTCTAAATAATTCAAAATTTTAAATGCCGTATCCTTATTTATCATTTGAAGCACATTTTCAATATCTTTTTTAAGAATATTTTTGAAATAATTTACAAAGTCACTATTACCATCACCATCAATGCTCGTCTTTACTTTTTTATAGTATCGGAGCGCACGTTTTAAAAACGGTTTTTGAGTTTTTTCGGTTGCCTCAAACAGAATTGACAAAGTTTCTATATCTATAAGTTCATCAAAAGACATGGAAATTTTATCTTTACTGTCATCCTTTGTTGTCAAATTGTAAATAATTTTATTATTGGTAACACAATCCGGTTTTACAAACTCTCCATTAAAATCAAATATGAAAAAACGACAATTATTTTTAAAATCAGGTTTGCTCTGTAATGTTTTAATCATTTCCTGATACAAGATTGCAAGAGTATTTGATTTACCGCTTCCAGTATTTCCAAAAATAGCAATATGACTATTAAATAGACCGTCAACGGGAAAATTAATTGGCACTTCTTCAATATCTGTGCAAGCTATGTTTATTTTTAAAGAAGAATCTTTTTTCAAAAGATTATGAATAGTATGAATTTTTGCTTCGGTAAGAATAAACACTTCATTGCCTATCAACGGAAGTTCCTTTATCCCCCCAACAAAACGTCCATCGGTTCCAATGTATCCAGACAGTGTAACTGTGAGTGTACGCTTATTTTTGTCAATATATTGGTACTGATTTTCTTTGTCTTTATAGGAAAAGGAATCTTCAACCAGTTTTTCGCCTTCTGCCTTTCCTATAATGCTCAAAAATCCTTTTCTGATTTCAATGTAGCTGCCTACTGAAATATTTTTTAGAATATCGCCATCATAGAGAAGCTCTGAAGAATTTTTATTTTTATCAAGAGTGATAAATATTTTTCTCCCTTCAATTCCTGATACTTCTCCGACCCGAAGAACGGCATCTTTTATGAGGGTGTTATTCATCGGCAGAGTCCTTTATCTCAACTTTACAAACAGGTGCTTCTGATTTTTTAGGCAAAATATCTTCAAGGATAGTATTAAATTTTGTAAAGTCGATATTTTCATTCTCAGAATAGATAATATCCACATTATTAAAAGATGAAAATTTATCTGCATATTCTTTAGGGGCTTTCTCATAGCAAAATATTACCAGTTTTAATGTTGGATTTTTTAATGCCCGTTTTGTTAAGTCTAAAAGATGTTCATC
>CAYPTZ010000502.1:0-3421 GCA_964413395.1 uncultured archaeon
CAGTAAAATTCAAGAATTTGTAGTCGGTGGAGAACCAGAAGTTGAAGATGACTCTATTGAAAAAAAAGATCCCGATACTACGATTTATACGTAATTATGATGTTTTCTTCTAATTTTTTTTTAATTTTTAACATTTCAATGATTAATTAGTTTAAATTTTCATTTTGATTTGTATCTGTTTCAAGGATTGTTGAATTTTGGGAAATCGGCAAAACTAAAAATACTAAAAAGCTTGTGAAAAGAATTTTTTTTAAAGCGTTTTTATCTATTTTATTTAATAAATTCACAAATTTTAACCTTCGAATTTTTTTATATATTACTCTATATAATAACTAAGAGATTGAATAAAAGTGAAAATATTAATCTTAATTAACAAAATATTGCATTAAATTTACCCTTCTCAAAAAACGAAAAGTAAGAATTAAATTTTATTAAATAGCAAATATTTTTAAAAAAAAAAAATATGATCTATTTTTATTTAATAAAAATAGATGTATAATTTAGCACTAGTGACAATTTTATTATTTAATTTCCATATGACTCCATGCATAATTTCCCACATAGTGAATTGTATAAAATCCATCCACTTTAGCAGGTAAATTCCAACTACCAGCATATTTATTGGTAAAATCTACTCCATTGATTGTTAGAGTTTCTAAATTCCAACAGTTCATAAAATTTGGAATTGAAGCAATCTTCCAAGTAAATTCACCTGCCCCATCTTTTGTAAAGGGTGCAGTAATTTCATCACCAGGAGGGGGAGGAGGAATAGTACCCGATTCTGTAGTAGCACTAGCTTGGGAAGATGCAGGACTAACATTTCCACTTGTATCCTTTGCAGTAACTTTGTAATAGTAGGTTGTATCTTCTGTCAGGCCGGTATCGGATAAGCTACTTGAGGTACTTATAGCAATTTGAGTAGTTCCACTTGGTGTAAATCCACTTGTAGTACTTCGATAAATTGTATAAGAGGCTAAATCAGATTCAGAATTATCATTCCAATTTAATGAAATACTTGAACTTCCAGTTGCTGTTGCAACTAATCCTGATGGTGTTGAAGGTGCCGTTGTATCTGGGATTACTGGCCCAATATCTTGGCCACCAATAAGCACTCCGGCATTATATACTGGAATTTTATCATTTTGAGATACCTCATTCCCAGTAAAATCGTAGGAAAAGTCATTTGCACTACTCCATGAAGATGGGAAGATAAATTGTAATTGAGTTTCCCGAGCGCTTTCTGATTGACCACCAGGCCAAATTGCGGATCCAGAATAATCAACTTCAATGTAGTATACAGTTCCACTTTGTAATAGAGGCCCTTTCATAGTTGTAGGTACTTCAGAATATCCTTTTGTGATTGTAACATCATTGATAGATTTTCCATCAGCAATTAATTCACTAATATCAAAATAATATCGGAAGGACATTTTATCTAAGGAAACTGCGGGCCAAGCGGCATGATTAGTTAAATCAACACTCACAGTTATTCCTGTGGAATGTTCGCTGGTTAATCGTCCATTAGCAAAGAATTCAGGTAAGCGTTCTGAAACAGGTTTAAAGTCAGATTCACGAGGAAATCCAGAGATTATAGATCCCCCGTATACACCAGCCATGTAAGTTAATGCCCCAATGAGTCCCATGTTATAATCCATAGCAACTTCATTCATGACATAATCAGCACGATCATCCGTATAGGCATCATCAGGAGCTTTTGGACCACCAACTAATGCACCAATTAATAAATGTCGACTTTCAGTAGGAGGACCTTGTAGGTTATTTGACCAGCACCCATGTGCAGTTCTATGATGAGGATTTTTAGGTGTATTTGCACCAAATCCTATCAAATAGCTACTGGATCGTGGATTCGAACCTAAGACGTAATTGATTTGTTTTTCTCCAAAAGTTTTGTAATCTGAAACCTTAGTACTTGTACACATTGGTTCATCTGCCCAAATGAAGGCAAGCATAGCTGTATTAGAGGAATGTCGTAATGATCCCCAACTGGTTAAATGAGCTTCACCTCCAGGTGAATACGCTATTCCACCGCCAGGAAGCCAAAAATCTAAGTTTCGCTCAACAGATTCAGCATAAATTGCTTTTCCAGTTTCTCGAGCTAGTAAAATTTGAGCAATATAATGCATATCATCCCATGCGAGACCCCATTTATATCCCCAAACTCCTTCCTGACCCTCATCGCCCCATTGAGCGGCAGCAGCTTCAGCACCGGTTAACCAACTTGCTTGGCCCGTTTTCATATACATTAAGGCTTTAGCGGTAGCAATTTCATCTTGGAACCCACTCCATGATTTATAATAGGCCCCGGCAATAGAATCGTAATAAGCATCGGAATTGGCCGCTTCAGCTAAAGCAAGTAAATCTTGAGCATGTGAAAGACATTTTGCAGCATATGCTGGATCTTTAGTTTCTAATATGATAGATGTTGCAATTAAAGCGGTAGCAGTTGCGGCACAAACAGCTGAACCGCCAGCAGAAGCAGTTACTTTATATGATGGGCGAGCCATAGTCATAACTTCGGCAGAACCCCACCATGCATGATCCGCACCACCATCTCCAACTTGGAAATAATAGGTATTAGAATTAGGATTGCATTTGATGAAGTAATCAGTACCCCATCGAATAGCATCAATGATTTCATCATAAAGTCCAGCACTTTTAATCGCAGCTCCATTTTCTATGACATTCCATGCAAGAGTAAACATAGTAGAAGCCATAGGTAAATTGAACTTCACATGATCGCCAGCATCATAATAACCACCTGTAAGATCAAGGCCATTATCGGCCCCATCATTCATACCAGAATCGTCTCGCCAGATGACAGGATTATCATCAGGTAAATCACCGGAGCGTTGCGCCAAGTAAAAATAAATTGCTTTTTGTAAAGCTTCAGTATAATTATATGGGGCTGCAAGCGATATTTCAGCTGCTTCAGAATTTGTAACATTATCTTGGTTAGGGATTGCGGCAATTACTCCAACAATAAATAGACCAGCCAAAAGAAACGGTACAAATTTCTTGTTAATTATTTTTGTTTTATTCATTTTCATTAATAATAACCTCTATAGTATTTCATAAAAAAAAAAAAAGTAAAGTGAATAATTTGATTAAATTATTATTTGATTTCTAGATGACTCCAGCCAAAATTACCCACATAATGAATAGTGTAATAACCATCAATTTTTGCAGGTAACCCACCACCAGACACCCATGTATTGGTAAAATCTACACCATTGATTGTTAGAGTTTTTAAATTCCAACTATTAATATAGCCTGGAACATCAGCAATTTTCCATGTAAAATCACCAGCACCATCTTTTGTAAAGGGAGCAGTAATTTCATCCCCAGGAGGTGGAGGAGGAATCGTACCGGATTCTGTAGTAGCACTAGCTTGGGATGATGC
>CAYPTZ010000503.1:0-3402 GCA_964413395.1 uncultured archaeon
TATTAACAACCCTCTTCCTTTTTTCTGATGGCGGTGAAAAAAATGACTGAAAATCAGGGTTCCAAGGATCACGGTGGACCTGAGGCATTTGACATTTACGAGGACAATGAGGAAGAGGACAACCAGATCTCAAAGACTTATAGAGGATTCGTAAAACGGAAGCGCCTTTTTCTCATTGTTGGCTTGCTCGTGCTGGTTTCTTGTGTTATCATAGCTGCTCAGAATGGTCCTATTAACATTTCTTTCTTAGACGTTATTAGATACATTTTTACTTTTGATGTGAACGGGGCGGGAGGCGTCGTCTGGAACATCCGCTTGGTCAGAATTATCGGAGCTTTACTTGCTGGTGCTGGTCTAGCCGTCGCGGGTGTGGTGATGCAGTGTATCCTCCGCAATCCTCTGGCTTCGCCGTTCACTTTAGGAATATCTAGCGCCGCAGCTTTTGGCGCCTCTTTTGCAATTATCTTTTTCGGTGCGGGTAGCAGCATGACCTCTATTGTATCCATCAATAATCCCTACGTCACGACTATCTGTGCATTTTTGTTCTCCCTGCTGGCAACTGGCGCTATACTGCTCCTTACAAGAGTTACCCGAGTCAGCGCCGAGACAATGATACTGGCGGGTGTAGCCATCAGTGTCATGTTCTCTGCTGGGCTATCTTTCATGCAATACATAGCCACTGATTCACAGTTGGGCAATATTGTAGCCTGGACCTTTGGCGACATGGGTAAAGCCACTTGGTCTTGGAACGCCCTGATTCTCTTGGTGTTTCTCCCTGTGGCTTTTTACTTCTTCTACAAGAGATGGGATTATAATGCCCTGAACGCCGGAGAGGACACTGCTAAAGGGTTGGGCGTCAATACAGAGCGGGAAAGGATCGTGGGCATGGTCTTGACATCCGTTCTATCCGCGTTCATCGTTTCCTTCTTTGGCATAATCGCTTTTATAGGTCTTCTGGGACCGCACATAGCCCGAATGATCATCGGCAGCGACCATCGCCACCTCATTCCCTTTTCCATCATCCTTGGAGGCATTATCCTAATCACAGCAGACGGGATTGGGCAAGTCATCCTCTATCCTTCTGTCATACCTGTGGGCATCATAACCTCGATGCTCGGAGGTCCCCTTTTTATCTACCTGCTAATCAGGCGGTACCGGAGGTGACGTTCTTCGAGGTTAGGGGCATCGATTTCTCCTACGGTAGCAGACAGGTCCTAGACGGTATGTCGTTTGGCGTGAAGGCGGACGATGTCGTTTCTGTCCTGGGTCCCAACGGTGTCGGAAAGACCACTCTCATCAAGTGCATAAACAAAGTGCTTACACCAGACGCTGGTTCAGTGTTTATAGAAGGATCGGACCTTCATCGGATGAGCAAGAAGGACATCGCCAAGAACATAGGGTATGTGGCACAGAGGAGCGAGACATCCAAGACTACGGTGTTCGATTCTGTGCTGTTGGGTAGGAAACCGCATTTCCAATGGGATGTTACCGAGAAGGACATGCGGTTGGCTGGAAGAGTGCTCCGTCTATTAGGCTTGGACGGGTTGGCACTGAAATATGTTGACGAGATTAGCGGTGGGGAATATCAATTGGTGCAAATAGCTAGAGTTCTGGTCCAGCAACCGAAATTAATCCTTCTGGACGAGCCCACAAGTAGTCTTGATCTGGCCAACCAGCACATGATTATGCATCTAGTCAGGAACATCGTCAAGAAGAACCATATAGCTGCGATTATGGTTATTCACGATCTCAACTTGGCCATTCGCCATTCGGACAAGTTTGTCCTGATGAAGGATGGGATGGTTTACTCCGCGGGAGGTCACGAGGTCATCACCCCTGAGAACATTAAGGTAGTATACAACATCGAGGCGTATGTGGAGAGCGTACGAGGGATACCTGTGGTAATCCCCATATGAATGGAGGCAAAGGTATGAACCCGAAAATGGTCAATCCGAAAAAGCGAGATTTCTTCAATGAGCGAGCTGAGGTATGGGACGAGATCTCCGTTCACAACCTCGAAAAGGTTCAATACATCACCGAGCTGCTAGAGATTCGTAGCAGTGATAGGATATTAGACATTGGCACCGGCACTGGAATCATGATACCGTTCTACGAAAGATATCTGGTTGATGGAAGTATTGTTGCGGTGGATCATTCGGAGAAGATGATCGAGGTAGCCCGCTCGAAATATCCAGAAAAAAAGCATCCTATGATTTCATATTTGATCTCCGATGTTTACGAACTAGAATATGATACGGACTTCGACCTAGTGGTGTGTTATTCCTGTTTTCCCCATTTTGTTGACCAGCCTTTAGCCCTAAAGATATTATCTACAGCGCTGAAGAAAGGAGGGCGCTTAGCAGTGGCTCATTCCGATTCGGCCAAGAATATCAACGGGGTCCACATGAACGGTGGTGTGGAAATTGGGAAAGATTTCCTACCCCGTATGGAACTACTTAAACAGATGATGGAGAAGAGCGGACTTGCTGTTACGTTCGAAAGGGATGACGAAAGCTATTTTATATGTTTAGCCAGAAAGACATAGTCTACTAGCGCATAATTCGCACGCAAAAAGGCTTCCAACAGAGGTATACGGGTTATCCATAAGGCATCTCTTTGTCCGCCATTAAATCGTTAGCGTTTCGACCTCTAACTGGGGGTGGCTCTTTCTCGAAAAGGTGCGACCTTTTTTTGAACGTGTTGAAAATCGATTCAAAAATGGTTCTGTAAAAAGGCTTGTTGTAATTTCCCATCTCGGTCATAGCCGATGGTTTTGTTCCTGAAATATTTCCAAATAGTCTCATTTTCTGTTGGGCTTTTCAAAATATGGTTAAAAATATCTTCTCATGTCATTCGCAAGAATTTTCTGCATTTGCATGCATTTCAGCGCGCGAAATTTTTCGCGCGCGCATCATTATTTTGAAGATTTTAGAAATATCAAAATCGATTACCATAATGAGTGAATTTTCCACATCATGATTACTGAACGTCTCCAAATCGGTCGACAATCAGCTTTGATAAGATTCAACTTAGTCTGTTGGATTACAGGCACAGATACATCTTGCTCTATAACCAGTTTTATGAAGGGTTTTTGTGCTGGAAGGCGTGAGTTTGAGAGGAGTAGACTCCTGTGCTTTCTGTGTTGTGTTCTAGTCTAGTTTCGATAAGGTTGCTTCGGCAATTTTGTCGTAGAATCATTTCGATATAACTGGAGCGTGAGAGCCCTGTCTTCTTGCATTCGCTATTAATCTGTTTAAGAAGACTTTTTGTGAGCGCAATAGAAATTTTGTCCTTATTCATTGGCTCTCAAGACTAAAATAGGCTTTTTTTGCCTATTATTACTTATTGCTACTTAGTAGCAACAGCCTTTTTGAATTTAATCCCCAAATCTATCTTGGAAAT
>CAYPTZ010000504.1:0-3400 GCA_964413395.1 uncultured archaeon
TATTCTTTGACACCGAAACTACTGGCCTACCAAAAAATTGGAAAGCACCTGTATCAGATCTAAACAATTGGCCAAGACTGGTTCAATTAGCTTATTTACTTTATGACGAAAATGGAACTAAACAATCAGGTGGTGACTATATAATCAAACCTGATGGCTTTACTATTCCTATTGATGCGTCAAAAATCCACGGAATCTCTACAGAAAGAGCAAATCGAGAAGGACAGCCGATTATGACTGTGTTAAATGAGTTTCAAGATTTAATAAGTCAAGCGAAATACCTTGTTGCACATAATATGAGTTTTGATGAGAAAATAGTGGGCGCTGAATTTTTAAGACAAAGGATGCAAAATAGTATTGAGAAAAAAAGAAAAATTTGCACAATGAAAAGCACAACAAGTTTTTGTGCAATTGATGGCCCATATGGTTATAAATGGCCAAAACTTTCAGAATTGTACTACAAATTATTTAGTTCCTATTTTGAAGAAGCACACAATGCTGCTGAGGACATTAATGCAACAGCAAAGTGTTTTTGGCAAATGAAAAAAAATGGAGTGTTATAATTCTCTTTAAAATATTACAATCATGTTATCTAAATCTGATTTCAAGATCGCATCAACTTGCCCCAAAAAATTGGTTTACAAAAAGGCTTCATTCATGACAATGAATGATGCAAACGAATATATGGAAATGCTTGCGCAAGGTGGACATATTATAGGAAAATATGCGCAATTAACTTTTGCAAATGCAATAGAGGTGAATGGAGGGACAATTGATCATGTAATTGATGAAACAAAAAGATATATTGAACAAAATGAAAATATCACGTTGCTTGAGGCTGCCTTCTCTTCAAATGGGAAAGTTATCAGAACAGATATTCTTGAAAAGAAAAAAAATGTATTGAATATAATTGAAGTAAAATCTAAATCACATGATAGTGATGATCATGCATACAATTCAAAAAGAAAACTTGAAGAATATATTGAGGATGTTGCATTTCAAACTTTGGTATTAACTGAAGCGTACCCTGATTTTGAAATTCATTCATTCTTAATGCTACCTGATAAATCAAAAAGGACAACTATTGAAGGATTAGCAAGCTGGTTTGTCGTGAACAAAATGGTAGAAGAAAAATTTGAAATAGAAGAGTTACCTGCTCAAAATATAATTAAGTTTAATAAGCCATTGGTAGAATTCAAATATGAAAATGATCCCAACAGAAAGAAATATATAGAACAACTGCAATTGGACTCTCTTTTAACTATCGTTCCTATAGATAATGAAGTAAAGGAGATTATGGAAATGATTCGAAATCGTTCAAACCTTTTTATTGATATACTTAAAAATGGAATCAAGCCAGAACATTTTAACCTTAGTAAAAACTGTAAAAATTGTGAGTTCAATTTAGGAAAAGTAAAAAAAAATAATGGATATCGTGAATGCTGGTATGAATTAACTGATATTGACCCTCATATCTTTGACTTATATTTTGGTGGAGCAATTGGGTCCAATAAATCAGGGTGGTATTTGGATGAACTCATTTCAAAGAAAAACGTTTCGTTTTGGGACTTAGATGTTGAACGCTTCAGGGATAACAAAGGTAATTTTGGTTCAAGAGGACAACGACAAAAACTTCAATTTGAGAATACAAAAACAAATTCAGAATGGATTAGTCCCAATTTATCTATTGAATTGCAAAATTTAAAATACCCTTTACACTTTATTGACTTTGAAACATATTCAGGTGCAGTTCCTCACCACAGGGGAATGAGGCCTTATGAATTAGTCGCTTTCCAATGGAGTTGTCATACAATAATAAGTCCCGACAGTGAACCAATTCATTCAGAATATTTAAATAGTGATTACGACTTTCCTAATTTCCGTTTTTCGGAATCGTTAATGAAACAGATCGGTACAACAGGTACACCTTTGATGTGGTCTCCATTTGAAAATACTATTCTGAGAAACATTTTGGAACAAATGAAGATTTATAGTTATACAAATAATTCATTGAAAAATTGGTTGACCAACATTACATCAGACAAGAAACAAGGCAGAGAAGGTAGGTTTGTAGATTTAAATGAATTGACACTTCAATATTATTTTCATCCCGAAATGAAAGGAAAAACTTCCATTAAAAAAGTTCTTCCAGCTATATGGAACAATAATTCATATTTACATTCTATTCCTTGGTTCAGAAAATATGTTTCTAATTCTGTATCCAGTTTAAATCCTTATGACTCACTTGCACCTGTTATTGTTGAATTGGAAAATATAGAAGCTGTTAAAGATGGAACTGGCGCTATGAGAACTTATCATGAATTAATGTTTGGAGCATCTTCTAATAACAACGAGAGACGAGAACAACTTAAACAATTACTTCTTCAATACTGTGAATTAGATACAATGGCTATGGTAATAATTTGGAAATATTGGATGGATAAGTGTAGACTAAGTAAATGAAATAGAATATAATTTTAAAATACTACAAAAATTACTTTAGATCGATGACTAATAAATTCTTCATCAACTATACTTCTGTTGATGATTCTATTGGGAAATGAAGATATATGTAACATAAAGAAATTTTCTTATGCCACAAAATAAATTTGCATATGCTAGATATAAATTGATTGACAGAGAATTAAGTAGAAAAGAATTCGTAAAAACTTCTGAAATTGTTGATTTATGTAAAGATGAACTTGGCTTTACTGTGTCACCTCGAACAATTCAGGATGATATTAAAGTTATGCAAAATGATTCTTTTTTAGGATATTTTGCACCAATTGATTATAATAATAGTAGAAAGGCATATTATTATACCGATTCAAGTTTTTCAATAACCCGTTTTGGTCTTAAAGAGGAAGAAATTAACATTTTACAATTGTTTGCAGGAAAACTTAACCTTTATAAGAATTATGATATTTTTAAAGATTTTTCTAATGCAATTGAAAAAGTCCTACAAGCAGTTCAGATAAGAAGGAGCATTAAAAATATAGATCAAAGGATTTATATTTAGACACAAAATACTCCCAAATGTAAAGGAACAGAATTTATCCCTGATATTATAACAGCCCTTGAAGAAAAAAAGGTCATTGAATTTGATTATCAGAAATTCGGAGAAAGTGAGATAAAAAATAGAATATTTAATCCATATTTATTGAAAGAGGATAGTAACCGATGGTATATTTTAGGTAAACTTAAGAATAAATCCCGTATTACAACTTTAGCTAATGATACGATTCTTTCCTTACAATTAACTGACCAATATTTGTCGTTTGATGATTACAATTTTAATGAGTATTTTAAATATTCATTTGGCATAACTGTTTCAGATACTACACCTATCGAAGTAATTCTATCTTTTGAACCACATCAAGGTGTTTATATAAAATCATTA
>CAYPTZ010000505.1:0-2160 GCA_964413395.1 uncultured archaeon
CAAAAACAACACAAAAAAACATATACACAAAAATAAAATTATTAAACAATTCTTCTATAAACAAATATTAAAATAAATAAATATTATACCAGAGAAGTTATTTCAATTTTAAATGCAAACATGGGGTCCCATTCGGTATCATCATTTTACCATAGATTTTTTTTTTTTTTAGAAAGTTTTACATAATAGACCTGGTTGAGAGAAAATGAATTTAATCTAAAAAGACACTGAGATAAAAAAATAAAAATTTCTACCTATTTTTTAATTTCATTATTAAATGAATTAAATTCCTCTAGAATAGAATTTTTGAACATTTTCGTAAATTAATCCAAATTATCAAACCTTTTACTATACCTTCTTTTACCATCTCAATCTTTTGATATTTATAAATATTATATAAAGCCCAACCAAGATGGATTGCTTTTCACAAAAATTAAGAAAAAAACGTTCTCATGGTCTGTTCAATTTCAGTTAACCATGTTTTTCGCATTTCTATGGTGCTATCAGCAACAATGCGATACATCTTCCGATAGCATTTGGACATACCATAAAAATCTCCACATCGAAAATTTTCAAACAAATCAGTCAAGCCGTCAAGGAAAGTGGAAAAACAGATAGTTCTGTCCTGAATAATGAAAAATTATTGAAAAGCTTAGGAATTGATGCCAAAGCGGGACAATTTCTCTTTCTAGTAGGATGGAATGCTGAAGGGGAATATTCCTCCTTTGATTCTTCATCGCAAAGTAATATAGAGGCATGGATATCCCAACAACAGGTATGTTTAGCTGTTGATCCATTATTACAAAATGATCAACAAGGTACTCCTCAAGGAATCAGAGAACTATATCAACACATTGATGATATGAATGACCAAGAAGTGGACAGATATATTTTTGAATATCATAGAGATAATAGCTTTAATAAACATAATCACTATAAAACAGATTTTGATGTTACAACTGATTTGAGGAAATTAATTCTTCAAGGAGATGAAAATTCTGCCACTAATCAAAAACGAGGAGAGTATATTCAAAAACTTGCCAATAAAGGTCATGCGGTTTCTGTTGCAGGCTTTTATTTGAATGGTGAATCTATGGGAGCTGGGATAAGATATATCACAGTGAATGGAAAAACATGGGATTCTAATAATTTACGGGATATAAAGAAAGCTCAAAGAGTCCGGCCATCCAATAATCCTTCAGAATTTATTTTAGCACAAGGAGAAAATACAGATGGAAAATTTAAATATGTTACAGGAGATTTTACAAATTTAAAAAATGACTTAAAATTTGAAATAACAACAACAATGACAATGATGGGAAAATCACGATCTGAAATAGAAAGAATAACAAAAGCTGTAGATCTTTTAACCACAGTTAAATTTGAAAATGGTTATGCTCCAGATCAAAATCATTCTGAAATTCAAGTTATTTTAAAAAGTTTTATTGATCAATTTAGTGCAATTTATTTGCAACTTAGTTCAAATCTAAACAATAAAATTACCTTAGATCTTACATCTGACTTAGCTTCTTGTTTATCATGCCAACAATTTACATCAATGATGAATATTTTATTGAATGGAATTTTCGGTGAAGGAAAAATACAGATTCAATTAGCTTCTGGGCTTATTTATACCTATAATAGTGTAAGCATTAATAATTTATTAACAGTGTTAACCCAAGAAAATTCTATATATAGGAGATTTTATGATATTATGAATAAAATGAATATATATAATTCTTTAACTCAAGCTTTAAGTGTTCATAATGGGGGTTTCCCATATGAACTTCCAACAAATTAATAACTAGAAGTTCATATTAATAAATAAAATATGAAATTGAATATTCTTTTTTTAATTTTTCTACTTTTTTTTTTTCAATAACCAGAGAATTATTTGTTAAATCCAAAATATCTAAGGAATCTGGAAAAATTATTGAATCAGATATTTTTGATATTTGATTTCCAGCTAAATATAATTCTTTCAATTTTTTTAATAATTCAATTTTCTTAGGAAAATAAGTTAAATAATTATATGACAAATATAATTTTTCAATAAGAAAATTTTCATTTAGTATAGTTTCTATTGATTTAATATTATTTTTCATTAACATCAGTTGATGTAAATTTTTCATTTTTGAGATAGATGAAGGACTATCGATA
>CAYPTZ010000505.1:2170-3389 GCA_964413395.1 uncultured archaeon
AAAAAAGAATTAGAGGCTCAAGTTGCAAAACTATAAAAACTCTAATTTCTTCAAGTTTTGAAATATATTTGGTAATTTGATAATTTCATTTTCTTCCAAATTAATTTTTTTTATTTTAATTAATTTTTTTATTGAATCTGGTATTATTTGAATTGCATTAAACCCTGCATCCAAATTTTCTAAATTTTGTAGATTTCCTATAGCTTCTGGAAGTTTTTTCAGAAAATTATTATTAATATATATTTCTTTTAATCCAGATAAATTCCCAATACTTGTTGGTAAATCAACTAATTTATTGTTATTAAGTTTTACATATTTTATAAAAGGATTTTCAGCAAAATAATCGGGAATTTCAACTAAATTATTCTCAGAGAAATCTAATTCTTTTAGATTAGATAATTTCCCAATACTTTTGGGGAGCTTTTTTAATAGATTTCTACTTACATTAAGTATTTCTAAATTTACTAAATTCCCTATACTTAAAGGAAGAATGCTGATTTTATTTTGTTTAATATATAATTTTCTTAAATTTATTAAATTTCCCAAGTGTTCTGGTAATTCAATAATATTTGCTAATTCTAGGTTTAATATTTCTAAATTTTTCAATTTACAGAGAGAATCTGGGAGCTTTTGTATTGGATTTCCTCCTGACAAATCTAGGACTCTTAAATTATCAAGATTCCCAATATATTCTGAAATATTTTGAAGTTCTTCACTAAAAAAAGTTATCTCTTCTAAATTAGGATTTTGATTAAAGAAATCATCATAAATATAGCTTTGATTTTTAATTATTAATTTAATTTTTTTAAGTTTTGGAGATGAAATATAATTAATTATTTTATTATTAAGAAGTTTAACACCAATAATAGAAATCTTCTTTAAATTTTTCAGATTTCTGAATGTTTCAGGTATAATAAGATCGAAATATCTTGAAATATTTATCTTTATTTCCAAGTCTTCTAAATTTTTCAACCGTCCAATTGAAATTGGTAATTCTAGAATATTAATTTCTTCAAATTTCTCAAAAGGCAATTCAATATATAATTTTTTTAAATAAGATATATTTTGAATTGAATCTGGAATAATTTGGAAATCTCCAAATAAATGTATAGAAAATATATGATGATTTTTAATTTCGATAAAATTTTGAGAATATAATTTTTTATTTTCCATAATTTCAACTGGATTTTTTAATAATTTATTCATCTCAGTAATAAAT
>CAYPTZ010000506.1:0-2184 GCA_964413395.1 uncultured archaeon
CTCATAAAGTAGCTCGATATATCTGTCGATTCGCAAATATGAAAACAATAAGTGCGAGAGGACTCTGAGGTATTAAAATGGAAAAAAATCACGAGCGAAGAACACGCGTATTTAAAGAAATGTTGGATATTAATTACAGAAAACAAGACCCTCGAAAAAAAATACCAACGATTGATGAAAAAATATATTTCTCAAGAAATCGTGTTCGAGAAGTTTCTCAGTAAAATAAAAGGGATAGGTCCCGTGCTCTCAGCAAATCTCATAAAAATGCTAGGAAATTGTTCTAAATTTGATACCGTGTCCAAGTTATGGGCGTGTACGGGAAATGCCGTTTTCAACGGGAAAATCCAAAGACTCGAAAAAGGTAAAAAAGCCGGATTTAGTCCGAGTCTGAAAACTCTTTCGTGGAAAATCGCAGATTCCTTGTTAAAATCAAACAAGGGTTTTTATAAACAAGTTTACGATACTGAAAAACAAAAACAATTAAATAGAACGTACGAAATGGGAGTTCTTGAAGAAAAATATGGCAAGCCTTATAAAAAAGAGGACACGCACATAACCAAGGGACACGCACATAATAGGGCATTACGAAAAAAAAGAAAAATATTCTTGGACCATTATTGGCACGCGTCCCGGGAATTAAGCGGATTGCCCGCAAAGAAAAATTACGTTGAGGGGATCCTACGGCATAACCACATCGTCACTTGGAAAGACGCCATTATAATGGAGGCCGCTAGCCAATTAGTAATTGTAAACCATATGATAAATGCGAGCCAAGATAAAGTTGAAACCCAATCTACCATTGCGAGCCATAAGTAATTTGAAAACCAATATTTATTTGCGAGCCATAAAGTTAATGAAACCCATGTATCCATTGCGAGCCATAAAGTTAATGAAACCCATGTATCCATTGCGAGCCACGTTTTCCGTGAAACCCAGAGGGCGACTGCGAGCCAATCCTCTCTTGAAAACCATATGATATATGCGAGCCAAGGAAGATATGAAACCCATTAAATAGGTGCGGGAATCCGAGGGAATTAGCGTCCCTTGGCCCGAAACCTTAAATCTACTAAAAATGAAAAAAATGAATGAAAAAAAGGAGGAATAAAAAAGACCATGAAGATAATAACAATAAATCTACCTGAATACTATTTAAGTGCAATAAAAATATTGACTGATTTGGGGCTATACGACTCTAGAAGCGATGCAATTCGAAAAGCGTTAACAAAATTCCTACCCAAAGAATTAAACTATTATCATTCTCTTGAAATTGACGAATTCAAGATGCTAATAACAAGTCGAGGTGCAAAAAATTGAAAGTAGTTACTGTTAATGTCACCGAATCCTATTTAGACGCAATTAGCAAATTGATCGGGGAGAACGGTTTATATCCATCGAGATCCGAACTAATAAGATGCGCGGTGAGGGAATTTCTTTTGAGAGAACTAAAAATGGCCGAAAAAATGATAAAAACAGAAAGCGAGCAAAACGACGAGGAAGACGATTTTGACTCTGAAAATTTTGTTCGCGTGCCCGTTAAAACTAGAAATCAAAAGAATGAACCGATTCGGGAATTTAAGACGTATAAAATAATCAAGAGGTTAGAATATTAAAATGGTAAAAGCAAAAACAACAACTAAAACAAAAGCAAAGACTACAGAGAAGCAATTTACAATAAAAATGAAAAATGGTGCGATTTTAAAAACGATTGTTGAAACTCTAGCAGCTATAGTTGACGAAGTCAAATTCGTAATCGATAAAAAAAAGCTACTAATTGAAGCGATGGATCCGTCAAAGATTTGTATTTTACAACTCACGATATCTAGAGAGAATTTTGATGATTTTCAATGCGATACAAAATGCGAGATTTGCCTGAATTTAGAAGATTTTAACAAGATTTTAAAGCGTTCTAGTAAAAATTCAGTAGAACTGAGTTTTCACGAAAGCACTCAAAAAATTAAAATCAAAATGCAACGAGAGGAGGAGGAGGATAATTCACGCACGAGGACTTTTAGTTTAACGTGCCTCGATAGCGAGATCGAAAATGCTCCCTTAGAGAACCTTTTAATTATAGACTACGATGCAACTTGGAAAATGGACGCGGATATTTTAATCGAAGCGATAAAAGACGCTGAAATCTATTCTGAAGTTTTGAATGTAAAAAGTGATGAAAATTTCGGATTA
>CAYPTZ010000506.1:2194-3384 GCA_964413395.1 uncultured archaeon
GAGATTTATTCTGAAGTTCTTAACATGGAAATCACGGAAGAGAAATTAACAATCACGTCATCGGGTCAAATCGGAGAGCTAGAATACGAATTATTAACTGAAGATTTGATCGAAGCAAGCATCTCAGAACGAAACATGGGCGCGTTTTCGGGGTTATTCTTAAAGGCAATAATGAAAATAGCTCCCATAACGAAGAGCCTCGAAATATCGCTAAAAACAGATAATCCTCTCAACATGAAATTCGATATTCTTCTGGGTGGAGAACTAAATTACTTCATAGCGCCTAGAGTTGAAGATGACAACAACGATTTTGAAGATGTCGAGGAAATTGATATTACTGAAGAGGAGGAATAAAAAATGCCCATATATCGCGAAATAGAGTGCTCGTCATACGAAGAGGTGAAAATCACGATGGAAGAAATCGCTGGAGATATTAACGAGAAAGAAACAACCGAACTAATCAAACTGTTGATAAAAAAATTCCCTAATGTCGTTAATAATGTATTTATTAAAGAAAATAAATTATTTCCCGAATCACAAAAAACAGAATTAATCAGGAAGTATCAGAGCGAAAATAAGAGCATTAACGAATACAATAAATCTTAAATAATTTTTTTTATTTTTTTTAGTTCAAATTATCAAGACTTACTTGAAATGAGCTATTAAAAAAAATCAAAAAAAGGAGCAGAAAGATGGAGAGAATACTTAGACGGGTTTCCCTTGTTTTTAACATGTTTTATATTAGATTTCACCCTACTTATTTTTTCCCGTCAGTCTTTTTTTTAAATTTAAAATTAAATCGCTTTTTATCCTCTCCATCCTGCAAACCTTTGGTGCGAAAGTTGGTTCCACGGGTCAAACCCCACTTTCATGGAGTCCCCAAGGAATTAATGAGTGCCCAGACGCTCACCAACCGCAAAACAGCTATAAAAAAATAATAAAATTAAAAAAAGGAAAAATAATAATAAAAAAAATAAAAAACAAAAAAGAGGAGAAGCCCTAAAAAATGGTACTTCTATTAAAAGAATTTGAAAAAAAAATTGAAAAAAGAAAAAAAAAAATAAGAGTTTTAGAAAAAGAGATTGACGATTTAATGTGGAAAAACGGCATGTTCAAAACGGAACATTGTAAGCACAGACATGGAGATAAATGCTGGTATGAGTTTCCAGAGGAATCTTGTCTAGATTGTT
>CAYPTZ010000507.1:0-1879 GCA_964413395.1 uncultured archaeon
TGGGCATTCAGAGAAGCTATCCACAAAGAAGAAGAAAGACTTAACATAAAAGCAACAAAATATATTGCTTATTTTGCAGGAGATTTTAATTTTGAAAGGGGGGATGGAATTTGGATAGAGATGTGATTCAAAAAGAATAACATTTAAAAAATCTTTATCTTTATAATTAATATGAAAAGAGGAAAAAATAAATCAATTAAATTTGGCTTCAAAATTATCATAGGAATTATCTTATCACTTATTTCCTTCTCTGTTTTAGCTTCTGCCCTTAACACCCAAGCCACAGGTTTTAGAGTGGACCCAAACACTGGAAAACAAATTTTAGTTGAATTTTTTGCTGGAATTTCTGGTGAGTGTCAACAAGTTGTGAATTCTGCGAGTTCAAGTATTTTTGTTCCGACCAAGACATCAACAGAATGGTTAAACTTCAAAACTAATCATCCACAAAGTGTAACTGTCACTAATTGCGCTTCAGGCGATCTTAGTTATTACAGTATTATGACTTTTCTGTTACTTTCACTCCAGCAACAAGTTTTTCTCTCCTATAATTATTCAAACTCTATGTCCGGCAAAGTTTCAATATTCAGAGGAAATAAGAGATTAATTACTTATACTGGAAGTGCAGGAAGTGGTGCATACTCAAGCATAGGCTCTGGTTCTTATACAATTTATTATTTAAGAGATGGGAAGAGTGCTAGTTCTCCTTTATTAGCATCTTGCACCTCATCTTCAGGGGGTGGTGGGGGAAGTGGTCCTAGCGGTCCTAGCGGTCCTAGTGGAGGACCTTCTGGAGGCGGTGGTGGGGGAAGTGGTTCGTCTAGTTCGTCTAGCGCGGGAGCAGCGGCAGGAGCAGCAGCAGGAGCAGCGGCAGGAGCAGCAGCAGCGGCAGCGGCAGGAGCAGCGGCAGGAGCAGCGGCAGGAGCAGCAGCAGCGGCAGCGGCAGGAGCAGGGGGGGTTGGTTAAGTTATAATAGTAATATTATAAAATAAAATAAAAATGAATAATTTCAAAAAATTTAAATATAAAGAGGGGATAAGAAATAATACTAAAAATGTCTTTATTCTAGAGTTAATACAAATAGAAAGATTTATAAATTATTTATTCATGAAAAATAAATGGTAAAAAAATTAAAAAATTTAATACTAACAGGGATAGTAATAGGCGCTGGAATATTAAATTCATTAGGGTGTGGATTGCCAATTGAAAGAAAGGCTTTAGAAAGCCACATTACAGAAAGTACAATTGGTAGGTATGCAGGAGAAACAGCAGCAGCTAGTGTCATGAAATCTTATGAAAGTACAATTGGTAGTCAAGCAGGAATAGTAGCGGCAGATAATGTCATGAAAGCGTATGAAAGTACAAGGCCTTCAGAACCTTCAGGTGGAATTCCAAATGGTTTTGGTGGAGGTTATACATCGTTTTAAGCGATATAAAATAAGACAAAAATGAATAATTTCAAGAAATTTAAAGAGGGTGAGAGAAGAGGAACTAATACTAAAAAAAGAATCTCTAAAAAGAAAATTATTATTCTAGGATTCTCTATTTTATTTATTGCTTTCCTAATTTTTTTTATTGTCTTTACTGTAAACGAACTCAAAAAGATTAATGAATTAGGAGATGGATGGGTAATGGAAGTAGAATGGTATGGAGCAGATAGTTATCAGGTTTTTGAAGAGAATGGGAAAAATATTATATCCCATGAAGATTCTGGATTTAAAATTTTTGCCCCAATTGATTGGAATATTAGCTTGGGGAACTATGGACCATATATGGCAAGTTCTAATGTTAGATTTGAAAATTCTTCGCTTTTAACAGGATGTTATATTTTAGTGAGTGCTTTTACTGGAGAAAAAATTTATTCAGAGATTACTGAAAAAAT
>CAYPTZ010000507.1:1889-3383 GCA_964413395.1 uncultured archaeon
TTAAATTATCAAATTTCGTAATCATGAATATTAAAATTTCCTAAAGAAGTTATAGAACAGGGATTTAATGTATCGCGTGAAATTATAGAAGTAGCAGAAACTGAAGGATTATATACAAAATATTCTCAAGGACAGGATTATTTCTCTTTTATAAATATCCCCTTTAATCAACAGAGCATCTTAAGGATAGAAATATTTTATTCTCAAGAAAAAGAAGATAGAGGGAAATGTAATAATGATTTTTTAGAGATAATTAATGAAGCTAGAAGAGTGTAAAAATTTATTTAATCTATATAATTTTTGATTGTCCTTAAAATCTATTTTTATATAAGATTATAAATATTATCTTAAATTAACTAATTATTACTATAGAAATTAATATAAACAAAATTCTCATTTCTAAATCTATGAAAAACAGGAAATTTTTCAAGTCCTCGCTTCACTGCGGATACAAAACAGGAGATTTTGCATAATGGCTGAAAGCGAGCGATTTCACAAGGCTTCCGAGAATCCAAAACGAGTGGGGTCGGGAGAAAAAAAACCAAAAAATGAGGATTTGATAATTGAAGCAAAGAATTTTTTTGATTTTTATAAAAAAGAACTTGGAGAGTCAATTCGTAAAGGAAATAATATAATTTATATAGATTTCATGAAACTTACAGAGTTTTCTAATGTGCTTTCAGATGAAATACTTTCAAATCCAGAGGAAGTTTTGAGATTAATTGAACTTGCAATTGAAGAATCTGGATTGGTAAAAAATGTAAGAGTAAGATTAAAAAATCTTCCAAAAAGTCAAGAAATAAAAATAAGAAATATTCGTTCAAAACATTTGAATGAAATTATTGTTATTGAAGGAATTATAAGGCAAGCTTCGGATGTGAGGCCTCAAGTAGTAAACGCAAAATTTGAGTGTCCGAGTTGTGGGACAGTTATTTCAGTTTTGCAAATGGAAAAAAAATTTAGAGAACCTTCAAGATGTTCTTGTGGAAGAAGAGGAGGATTTAAATTGATAAGTAAAGAGATGGTTGATACTCAAAGACTTGTAATAGAAGAAGCTCCTGAATCTTTATCAGGAGGAGAGCAGCCAAAAAGAATTAATATTTTTATAAAAGAGGATTTAGTTGAACCCAGAATGGAAGAGAAGACAACTCCTGGAAGCAGAATAAAAGTTATTGGAGTATTAAAAGAAGTTCCTGTTCCATTACATTCAGGAGGTCTTTCAACAAGATTTGAATTAGCAGTTGAAGCTAATAATTTAATTCCAATGGAAGAAACTTTTGAAGAATTAGATATAAGTGAAGAAGATGAAAGACAAATTCTTGAAATCGGACAAGATCCAAGAATATTTGAAAACCTGGCAAGAAGTATTGCTCCAAGTATTTGGGGTTATGAAGAAATAAAAAAATCATTAGTTCTGCAATTATTTGGAGGTGTTAAAAAAACTCATGCAGATGGACAAGCCAGCAGAGGAGACATTCATATATTATTAGTGGG
>CAYPTZ010000508.1:0-3381 GCA_964413395.1 uncultured archaeon
CAAGTGTTCATTCTAAGCAAGAAATGGAGGTCACAAATTCTCTTGAACAATGCCATATTTTTTAATTTAACCCAAAATAAAATTATTTGTTTTTACTAAATAGTGAAAAATAGGTTGAAAAGATTAAATAAATATGATTTAGATTTTTTATCAAAAAAACCTATACTATATTCATAAGAAAAAAAAAACATTCTAATTAAAAATCCGAACCAATTCCAATATTCTCCTTGCTAATCTTTTAGTGCTTTCAATTGCATTCTTTTCTTTTAGGATGTCTTCTCTTTTATAGGCTATTGCCGAAACGCCACGGTTAGCTGGAATCATGTTATGCTTTAAATAAAATGAACTAATTGCATCAATTGCCATTTGATGTCCATATGCTCTACCTACCACAATAATGCCTCCTATTTTATTTTGTAGTTGATTTTTCAAGCACCATGTTCTATCTATAAAATTTTTAACAACTGTACTCACATTATTGAAAAATACAGGAGTACCAATGATAATTGCATCAGCGTTTAATAATTTAGGCGTAATTATGTTAGTAAAATCATCATTAATTATACATTTAGTTGTTTCAAGACATTTCCAACATTCTTTACAATATTGAAAGTCATAATCGATTAATCGAATAATTTCTCCATCAGTTATTTTTTTTGCTTGTTCAATTAGGAAATCAGTATTTCCTTTTTTTCGATGACTTCCAGATAGATATAGGATATTCATTTTAATCAAATCAATGTTTGTGTTCTTCTATTATATATTCAAGAATATATTCATAGAATGAACTTGAGAAAAAAAAACTTCTTTTTTTTTAAGATACAACATTATACAATTTTATGTTTGATTTAAATCGTTTTCATTTTTTTATTTATTATATTCCTCTTTATTATATTTGACAGAAATATTCTTTAATGAACTTTTTACATCTTTTGAAAAGAATCAGTCAAGTATAAAAACATAGGGTAAATTGTAATATAAATCAGTAATTCTAATTTATATATATAAATACCCTAATTCCTTAATTTATACTATATAATGAATAGTTCAATATTATCAAAAGAAATCGCCCTCGAAACACAGAATTTAACAAAAAAATTTGGGTCTTTAACTGCTGTTAAGAATGTATCAATGATGATTGAAGAAGGTAGTATTGTTGGGATTTTGGGGCCAAATGGTGCAGGAAAAACTACAACGATCAGATTAATTACAGGAATTTTTAAAATTGAAGAAAATTCTCATGTAAAAATATTTTCTATTGATGTGACAAAATCTCCTAAATATTTAAAGAAGAGAATTGGAATAGTGCCCGAAGTGAGTAATGCTTATTCTGATTATTCTGTTTGGCAAAATATTATGTTTTCAGGAACAATATATGGATTATCTAAAGAAATTATTAAATCACGAGGGATAACATTATTAAAGCGATTTGAACTAGAAGATAAAATAAATGTGAAGACAAAATCACTCTCTAAAGGGTTAAAACAGCGCTTAAATTTGTGTTTATCTTTGCTTCATGAACCTTCTATTTTAATTTTAGATGAACCAATGAGTGGTTTAGATCCTTTTTCTGTAAGTATCCTACGTAATCAAATTATTGAGCTAAAGCAAGAAGGAAAAACGATTTTAATTACAACTCATAATATGCATGAAGCTCAGCGTCTTTGTGATCGAATATTAATTATGAATAAAGGAAATATTATTGCAGACGAAACTCCCGAAGTATTACTTCGAAAATTTAAGCCCATATCCTATTTAATGTTTATTCTTAAAAAAAAGCTTACGGATGAACAAATTTTAGAATTAAATACTCTTTTCTCCCATTTTGAAAGAATTAATGAAGAAATTACTATTTTTTCTAAACAACCTCTCCAAGATGTTGTAAAATTCCACAATTTTTTAGAGAAATACAATCTTTCAGTGTCGAATTTTAAATTGAAAGAATCAACTTTGGAAGATGTATTTATTCAATTAATAAAAGATGACATAAAAGGAGGAGTTTCGCATGAATAAGATCTATTTTAATTCACTTATTATGCTTACAAAAAAAAATTTAACTCTTTATGTTAAAAGGGGGCCTGTAATTATTTTTGGACTCTTATTTCCATTTTTTATGTTAATTTCGTGGTTATTAGGAAGAGAAATATCTGTGGAACAAATTTTTATAGGAATTGTTAGCATGACCTCTTTTTTTACTGCAACCGCCATCAGTCCAGTTATTTTACCAATTGAAACTCGTGAAAAATCTATAGAACGAATTTTAGTGGCTCCTATTTCGTTAACTGAGATTTTATTAGGGATTATGTGCGCTTCTACAATATATTCTTTCTTAATTACAAGTATAATTACAATAATTTTCTTAGTTGTTATTCTGAACTTTAAAATTACGGTTCTCTCTTTTTTTATGGTCTTTTTGGGGATATTTCTCATGGCTATTTTAGGATCTCTACTTGGTTTATTATTATCTTCTAAACCTTCCGATCAAACTTCAGATATTATGGTTCTTTCTAATATCGTGAAATTTCCATTGCTTTTCCTTGGAGGTGTTTTTATTCCATTAAAAGGTTTATCATCATTTAGCTGCATTTTTAATCTTATATCTCCTCTCACATATTTAACAGAATTGCTAAGAGGCACTCTCTCTGAGGAAAGTATCATTTCACCTGGACTAAACCTTATAATTTTATGTTGTTGGATTTTATTATTATTTATGTTAAATCTAATAATTCATAAAAAAACTATGCCCAAACGTTTCTCTGAATCAGTTGGAAATAAGAAAATGATGCTAACTGGGCCAAAAATTCAGAAATAAAGTTGGGGATTTATGAAGAGATATAAAATAAATCTTTAATTTATGTTACAAATTTAAGATATTTATTTTTGTTTTCTAAATTCAATACCTTTTTTTAAAACATTCTTAAGGTTTTATTTTGAATAACATAAATTCTTTCCAATATTCCAACTGAAAGTCAAATAATAATATATTTAGAGCACGGAAAATTACTACTTTTCATACGAAAGAAAAAAACTGAGAAGAAATAATATGACAAATCCTTTCTTAAACAATGAAATAGCGGATTAATATGATAATTATTATGATAAACGTTCATGAAGATTTATTAACATTTCAGTTTTTAATAATTTTTAGATCTATAAGATTTTGAGAATAAAAACAGTTAATTAATAAGAAATTTCAACAAAATTCATTTTTATTATTTTCAATATTCTTTTTTATTATTATAAATACCAATTCAAATATGATCCTAAAATTTCATTGGAAACATATTTAATATTTTTGGAAATGAAGTAATATGAAAAATTTAGAAAAATGGGAAAATGAGATAAATATTTCACGGCAACACAAAAATGATTTTTTTGGAA
>CAYPTZ010000509.1:0-3381 GCA_964413395.1 uncultured archaeon
TAGAGTATAATCCAACTACTACCATTGGAATTAAAATTAACACCGTAATTGTTTTTAATATTTTTATCTGTAAAGACGTTTTACGCTTTTGAGGCATCATTATTCCCTCCAATTTTTTTTAAAAAAAAAACTTCCCTTTTGCAAGTAATTCTGTCAGAACAAGAAAAAGAGAATAAATTTCTTGATTTTATAATTCCTTGTTAAAATATAGGTCTATTTGAGAAATAATACTTTTCAATAATTACCATGTGGAACCAAATGGTAACAATAGTATCTTCCACATCCCATCAGATCTTTTATTTATAATCAAAATTTTTTTTTTTTTTTGAATGAAATTTAGGAACCCTGACATTTCTTAATAAGATAAAAGCAAAAACATAATTTTTTATTTACATAACAAAAGCGGTAAATGCTTATAAACAAATGAAAAAACGTTTGAAATCTTAACTTTCCTTTTTTTTTATCCTTTTTATGATTAATTCCTGTATTTAATGAGCTAAAATTTCAATAAATTTCCTATTTCCACATTTTGTGAATTTCCATATGATCCATATGGCCCCTTAATTTTTTTTTTTTTCCTTAGCATCCTTATGATCTCCACGGATTTCACATTTATCTTTCAATGAATTATATTCTAATTAGTTGGTATGTGCATCTCACCTCAACATTCTTATTCATGGAAATAAATATTTAGTATAATCATAAAGTGATAAACAATATGACAAAAAAGACATCTGATCCACACACTCAAAATGGATATTATATAAATAAAGAAAATATAATTGGAGGGAATATAACTGCCTATGTCAACTAATAATCCCCTAAATTCTCCGTCTGCTCAGAATCATCTCAAGAATAGTGATAATGAAACTATAACCACTCAGAATGTGGTCAATACTAATTTACTTCAAATTATCAAATGGATTCGCATTCTCCTGATCTTAGGGCTTCTAATGTATGGATTTTTAAAATTTTACTATGTTCAACCGAAATATAGTGACTCTGATAATCAAGATTTGATTGCCCTATTAATCATATTATCTTGTTGGTTTATCGGCCGAGAATTTGATAGAAGGGAAAAGAAAGAAAAATCTGAAATCGATTGGGATTCAGTAAAATCAAGCCATCTCTATGGCAGACCACCGAATCGTGCTGCTTTAAGTGGGAAATATCATTAAATTCAGAATATTTTACATAAAAATTCACTTCTGATTGAGAAAAGTTTTCATCATAATTTTAATTTCAGCAATTTTGTTCTCTACCTTTTTATGCTTCTGTCTAATAATACCTTTAGTGAAAAAGGTTTAGTTGAAAAAATCAAGGAAATCATTGTGGACCTTACTTCATAAAGATTTTAAAAGGTTTCGGGATTAATGTAAAGATAATCTTGAAGTTGAAAGTAAGAACCATATCAGGTTGGAGATTGTAGAAAAATAACGATGGGACCATTTATATTGATAAAAAAAAGTTTGTTGTATTTGTGGACAAAGATGGGGTCAAAAAGTATTCTACCCTCCTCATCTAAATCAAATCTTTCGGATGATTCTCAATGGAGGCTAAAATTACTTGATCAATCCAGAAAATAAAAAAACTAAATCAAAAAAGAAAAATGAAAGTGATTTTCTAAATGTTATGATAGGTAATTATAAATTTTCAAAAAATGATATTGGAAATTACTTTACTATCTATGTCAAGAAAGTAGAGAGTCTCTATTATGATCCTATCAAGCTTCCTAGTAAAACTTCTGATTTAATTGTCGATACTTCTGATGATATTTTAAAAACCCATATGATTTCCACCTTAAATTTCTTTCAACTCTTTAACAAAATCTGTGGTGGTTTCCAACATTACTTTCAGGCAAATTCTCGCTATGATTTTCATGATTTGACAGAATTAATCCAAACTCGGGCTATGAAATCCAATCCTGCTAAAAAATTATCTTATAAAACTATTTTGGAGAAATTAATTGTCTATAGTAATGTGTTTAGTAAAGTGTTCCCAGGATTTTCTCAAACCCAAATAGCAACTTCCATTTCAGGGGAACCCGCCCAAACCTCCTATCATGTCGACTATTCCGATCATTCTGATACACCAAACCTAGGTAGAATTATTTTCAATGAATTTATAAATCTACAGGAATTGACAACGGATATTATAGCGATTAAAGGGTCTCTTGAGGGCCACACCATAATGAGCGCTCTCCAAAACGAGATTAATGATTATCTCTATGAGTACTTTAATCCTGAAATCCCCAGCACTGATCGTGATGTCTCTAAAAAAATCATTGATACGGCTATCATTCCTCGTATCCTAGATATTTTTGAGAATCATCCTGCAATGATTAAGAAATGGCTTGTGAGTCAAATTTATAGTGGTGAAATCCGTTATTCCTTAGGGAGAAATATCTTTCAAGTTTCCGATCCCAATAAAGCCATCCATCAAAAATTATATATTTATATTCAGAAATTTGACATTAGCATCCAAAAATTTTCCCATGCTCCCTTATCGGGCGATTCTCGAGAACCTAAACGATTTGTAAATGCTTTATCTCGTTTTATTGCAGATAATGATAATTATGCCCAGATTTTTAATTGGGAAGATGAGGCAGATCATTTAATGCAATCTACTGGCATATATGGAACTGCAGATTTAGGTATTCATCAATTAGCCGCCATAAATCTCTTCACCGAAGATCTATTCTCCTTCTTTGAATTGTTTACTGCTCCTCTTGGTCTATCAGGCAGGCAATATGTTAATCAATTTATGGCCGCCAATTCCCAAAATGCCCTTTTTTACAAGTTTTATCTCACCGAAAAGAATAATATCATCTATTCTTTACCTCAATGGAATAACTTTTCTTCCTCCCTGGACCAAAATCCCTATCAAACTCTAATTAAACAAAACCGAAATCTCGATGCCTTTCTTAATATCAATGGACACCCCCACGATATTCAATTCCGGAATCATGGTGAATTAAAGGGCCTTCAAGGTTTTATGCACTTGACCATTGACCAGGATAAATATATCTTTAGTATTGACCCCCTCAGTAAAGTGGCAAATGTGAAAGCTAATCGTGCTTCTATTAGTATGAGCAATCCAACCACTGAAAATGGTATCGGGCCGATCTCTCTCCGTGTTCCTGCTTATGCGGCCGCGTATCACCCTAATCAAGTTCGCGATCCCATTAAAGCCGTGGGTTTAGATGACATTATGTTGCTTAAGTTTCGGGTAGAATCGAGTCCGGGAAGTTTTACCGATGTATTTGATGGAATTCATGGGAATGAACACCTTGATAAAATCGGTATCAAGCACAAGGGGTATATCCTTCAGAAACAGAATGATCGGTTTGCAACCTCAAGTCGGGGAGGCACTCAATCAGAT
>CAYPTZ010000510.1:0-3380 GCA_964413395.1 uncultured archaeon
TCAAATACTTCACACTAAAATTCAATTTATTGATATTCAGATTACAAAATCAAGAAAATAATTTATAAAAACTATAAACTATAATAATACAATTCAAAAGTTTTTTAAATTTTAAGCACGGAGTTTAATTAATTTTTTTTCTAGATATAAAATGAAATATTATAATCATACTCCTAAAATTTGATTTTGATTGATGTGAGAAAAACTATGGTTTATTTAAAATGTAAAGATTGTAATGAACTTTTTGAAAAGGTTTATGAAGGCTCTTCATGCGATGAACATGGCTGTGCATGTGATAGCATGCCAGTAGTAGAACCTAAAACTGCCGATTGGAAAAATGAAAAACATGTTCCAGTAATTGAAAAAACGGAAAATGGAATAAAAGTTACTGTAGGATCAACCCTTCACCCGATGGTTGAAGAACATTGGATAACAATGATTGAAGTTATTTCAGGAAATAAACAATATCGTGCATATTTAAAACCTGGAGATGCACCTGTAGCAGAATTTCCAATTGATGATGTTAATGTATTAGCACGAGAATATTGTAATGTCCATGGACTGTGGGCAAATAAATAATTTTTTTTTACTCACTATAAATAAATGTAATTTGTGATATAAATGACAAAATCTGAAGAAGACTTAATGAATGCTTTTGCAGGTGAGAGCCAAGCTAATCGAAAATATTTAGCGTTTGCGATACAAGCTGAGAAAGATGGATTTAAACAAGTAGGAAAAATATTTAAAGCAGCTGCAGCTGCAGAAACTGTTCATGCCCATAATCATTTACGAGCAGCAAACGGAATTAAAAAAACTGTTGATAATTTGAAAGAGGCTATATCTGGTGAGCAATATGAACATACATCCATGTATCCTCCAATGGTAGAACACGCAAAAGAAGATGGAAATAAAAAAGCTCAGCAATCTTTTGAATGGGCTTTAGCAGTGGAAAAAATCCATGATAAATTATATTCAAATGCTCTTGAAGCTGTCGAAAAAGAAGAAGATCTACCTGAAGAAGATGTTTTTGTGTGTCCTGTATGTGGATTTACTATTGAAGGTGAAGCTCCAGAAAAATGTCCTGTTTGTGGTGCAAAGGGATCTCTATTCGAGTTAATTGAATAATATTATTTACCACTAATAATTAGGCTTATCATTTCTTTTTTATTTAGTATTTTTTTTCTTTATTTTACACCCATTTTTTTCAAGATATTCTATCCATTCACCTATTGTTGAGTTTATTTTAATGTTAGGATTATTCTCAAACCATAATACATGGAGATTTTTCAAATTTGTAATTGAATTGGGAAATTCTTGAAGATTATTTTCAGAGATTACAAAATTTTTTAATTTAGATAAATTTCCAATCCAATCTGGGATTCTTTCGAATTTATTTCCGAATAAATTGAAGTCTTGGAGATTATTTAAATTTTGGAATGAATTGGGTAGTTTAGATAATTTATTACGAAATAAAGAAAGCTCGATTAATTGAGTTAATTTACCAATACTTGAGGGTAATTTTTTTAAATTATTATCACCTAGAGTTAATTCTTTAAGATTTGTTAGAGCTCCTATCCATTCGGGGAGAAAAGACAAATTATTCTTATATAAAACTAATCGAGTTAACCATTTCATTTTTTGAATTAAATCAGGAATTTCATTTAAATTAAGTCCAAACAAATATAAATGTTCTAAACTTTGAATAGAAAAAAGCCAATCAGGGATATTTTCTAATGGATTTCCTCCGATATTGATTGCTTTTAATTTTTTAATATTTTTGATAAATTCAGGTATTTGAGTTATCTGATTTCCTTGAATATGAAGCTCTTTAAAAACAATTAAAGTTTCAAGTTCCTTGGGTAAAGTTTTAAGGCTATTATTTGCAGCCCACAGAAAATTCAAAGATTTTAAAAATTTAATGCTATCTGGTATAATAGATAAATTCTTATTTTGTATACCTAATGCTAAAATACGTCCTTTACTTGATATAAAACCAAACATATCTCGCCGGAATGCATTTAAAGATGGAATAGATTCTCCTATTGAAATTTCCAAATCTTTTAGAAATTTGACTTCTTCTATATATAATTTTGTATTATTATACTCTGCAAATATGTTACTTTCTTTAATCTTATCCATAAATCAGTATATGAAAAATAAAATAAAAAAATTTCAGAAAAAATTAAATTTAGAAATCTTCATCATCAAGTGTCCAAATACATATAAAAGAATTAATAATAACAACTTTTTGAAGAATTTCTTGAGCATCTTTTAAGCCATTTAAAGCTAATACAGCGTAAACAAGCAAAATTATTATTGTAAAAACTATAAATATTTTATCTGGAGTTATATGCCAACGTTCTCCTGTATCAACACTCAGTTGGGTATTTTTATAACGAAATATCTGACAAATGGCACAATAGATAGAAATTCCTAAAATAAAAGTTACTGCCCCTCTGGAATGTAATCGAGGTCCCCATGGATCTTGATCATGCGGAATTGTAAGAAACACAGCACCAATTGATACTATGATAAGTAAAATACCTTTTGTTGAATTAAACCAATTACGAATATCTTTCTTAAAATATTCAAGAGATGCAATAAAGGCAAAAATGGCACATAATATGATTCCAATAGTAAACATAATTTGAGAAATTAGATTATTAATCCCATTATCTTTTGTATCAATACCTCCTAAATAGCTAATAAAATCTATAATTATATCATATGTATCAGGATAAAAAGCCCATGCTAATAATACTGTTATTGTAAAAAGAAATGTTACAAAATTTAAAAGAAATTTAATTTTCCGAACATTAATTGAAATTTCATTAGTACTTGTAATTTTTTCTTGTAGGAAATCATCATTATCAATGGTAAATATTCCAAATAAAGCAAAAAAGACCACACATTTCTGTAAAATTACCGCAGTTGAATTAGTAAATCCTGCCATTGTTAGTCCTGTTAAAATTACTGCTAATATTTGTATGATTATGATATATACTTTATCAAACGTTACTGCATGAGATTCTTTCGTATCTACAGAAATACCCTCTCCTTCACGTTGCCTAAATACTTGAGATAAAGTGATGTACATTAATAAGCCAAAAAGAAATAATCCCGCACCAGTTCCATGTACCGTTTTTAATTCAGTGATATCATACGGAAATACAACGAAAATTGAACCAATAAATGAAACAATTAAGCAAAATGCTTTAAAAAGATTTAAAGTGTTTATATATTCCTTTTTTAAATGCAAAACTGCCACAATTAGCGCAAAAATTCCACTTGTAATAAATCCTACACTAAATATCAGTTGTGATATATAATTATCACCTCCCCCAATTGGATTTTTAGAACCTAGTTCACTAATAAAATAA
>CAYPTZ010000511.1:0-3364 GCA_964413395.1 uncultured archaeon
ACTAAATGCTTCTGTTATTGGTAGATCTGCTGCAATTTCTAATAATCTATTATTATCAATAATTACTAAAGTATCCACATAGTTACGAAGAACCTTAATACCTTCTTTTGCTTTGTGCATTCTGCCCATTTCTGCATCAAAAGGCATAGTAATAACACCTACTACGATTCCACCATTATTTTTAGCAATTTCTGCAACAAATGGTGCACTTCCAGTACCTGTTCCTCCTCCCATTCCGCAGGTAACAAAAACTAAATCACCTTTTCGTAATAAATGATTTAATTCATTTTCTGATTCTTCGGCGGCAGCCCTTCCTATATGAGGTTGACCTCCCGCTCCTAATCCTCTTGTTTTATTCCTTCCAATTAATAATTTTTCATGAGCTGAAATTGAATTTAAGTGTTGCTGATCTGTATTGATGGCAATACATCTCGCACCTCTTATGCCGATCTTCATCAATCGATCGACTGTATTATTCCCTGCTCCACCACATCCAATTATTATTATATTTGCATGTCCTACGCCTCCATATGGAGGATTAAATGAAGATTGATTTTGTTGAGGTATTTCTACATTGGAAAGAATTCTTTTCATATTAGTTACCGATCCTAATCTTGAACAATATAGCGTAACAATAGAAAAAATAGATTATTATAAGTGATATTATGGAGATAATATGTTAAAATTTACATTTAAATAATATCAAAAAATAAATATGCAATGCTTATAATTGTTGTAAATTATTAATTGGAATAATATTATCATCTGTCAAAAATAATATTGACGGAGAATTATAAGGGAATCTTGTAGACCAAGTATAAGCATAAGCACCAACATTAGATATTAATACTATATCACCTTTTGTCACTGAAGGTGTGAAATTATAATTCTTTGCCAAAATATCTTGATCTGATGGAATTGGTCCCATGAAATCAACAGATTTATTTGGACTGTCGCATATTTTTGACGCATTATAGAATCTGAGTGATGATTTAATAAATTTTGGAATATAATTATTACCAATGTTTAGAAAAACGGTTTTTGTTTCATTATTATATCTAAATACTTTTGAAATACAGAAACCTGCATCTTCTGTTATGAATCTTCCAGGTTCATAAAAAATTTGATAATTATTAATATCATTTTCCGATAAAAGATCCCTCATGTTCCTTAAAATATTATTAAGTTGCCCAATTTTAAGACTATCGGCATTTGAAAAACCTCCACCAATATCAATTATTTCAGGATAATTTTTAAAGACCTCTTTGATGCTATTCATTATTGAAACGATAAAATTAAAATTATCTTCATAATTTTTAATAGTTTTCAATCTTGTCCCAAAATGGGATAATATTCCCTTAAATTGTAAATTTTTACAGGTATTAAATATTTTATTAATTCTTTGCAAATTATCATTATTCAGCTCAATTCCTTGCCGACCTGTAAATTTTGGGGATCTAAATCGTATTAAAATTTTTTGATGATAAGATGATGTTAATCCTAATTCTTCAATTTTGTTTTGAATTCTTTGAATATCTTCAATATCATAAATAACAATATATCCAATTTTTCTATTAATTAGTTTGTTAAGAAAAAGATTAGGTAAATATGGTCCTCCAGCAATAACTATTTTTAAAGGAAAATTAATTTTCGTTAAAATATCTAATTCTGGTATTCCAACTATTTCAGCCCCAAATTGACAATTTTTAACTGTTTTCAATACTGATTCAAAAAAATTTGCTTTCATTGAATAAAATCCTTGAGAATTTGGAAATATTTCTGAAAAAGTTTCTTTGATTTTTAGTATATTATCTTGAATTTTATTATTCAAATATATAAATGTAGGAGTTGAAAACTCTTTTGCGATATCCAATACTTTTATATTTGCGAGATATAGGGAATTTTGTTTAACATTAACATATTTATTTCCAAATAAAGAATTCTTATTCTTATTATCCATTTTTGTTACAATTATAAAAATTTTTTATAAGAAATTAATGTTGCCTTTGCAATTTCAAACCATGAATTATGCTTAGTTATTTTACTATTCCCAGATTTTCCCATTATTTTTAATTTATTTGGATTCTTCATCATTTTTATTAACAGTTTACTTAATTTTTTGGGGTTATCAAATTCCACTAATTCACCATCAATTCCTTCATCAACAACTTCTTTCATTGCTTCAAATTTTGCTGCAATTACTGGTGTTTTACTTGCCCATGCTTCCAAGTACACTATTCCATAAGCATCAGATCTACTGGGCATACAGAAAATATCTGCTAACTGAAATGCACCTATTTTTTTCTTATCAAATATTCCTGAAAGATTATCCGGTGATAAATTATATATTTCAACTTCTGGATATTTCTTTTTAATTTTTTTTTGACTTAAATTAAATGCTATAGTTGAAGGACCAATAAATATAAAGGAATATATTTTATTCTTTCTCATTAAAAATGGGATAGAATTTAGTATTGTTAAAGCTCCTTTTTCAAAATTTTTATATCCACAAAATAGAACAAGAGGGTGGTTAATACTAAAATTTTTTTTTATTATATCAATATGATTTTTTTCAAATTTTTGAAAATCTACACCCATTGGAAGAATAAGAATTTTTGATGATTTAATTCCATGAGATATCATTTCCTTTTTTTCTGCATTAGTGCAAGCAAATATTTTATCAAATTTATTTAAAATTATAAAAATTGAATTATGAATGTATCGAGCATTGTTATTGTGAAGAAATGGAGTAACCATAGCTGGAATTTTTATTTTTTTTCCAATCAACAAGGCATATAGTAATGTAGTGTATGGGAGATAACTACAATGAATAATATCTGGTTCAAATGAAGAAATTTCGTGAATATCATTCTTAAATTCTAAAAAATTATTTAATTCTGGCAACATTGGACCATTTTTTATAAATGGTTTAAGATCTTCATAACTTAGATCTAACATATCTTTACAGATTTCTCGAAATCTTAGTATTTCTTTATTTTTCTCTAAATTATTTTTATCAAACATTATTGTTGAAAAGCGTTTTATTTCTAAATCCTTATATTTTGAATAATATGGATGGTTGATTTCTATTTTTTTTCCATCACTATGTAAAGCATTAAAATCAATAGCATTTGTTGTAATAATGAAAGTTTTATTTAAACCCAGAGATTTCTTTTTAAATTCACGACCTAACCGTTCTATATAAAAATCTCCTCCAGAAATAGCAGGATAAAAACGAGTGGCAAACAATAATATTTTGATCAATAATATCATTTAGTGTAATTTTTTAAGTAATTTAAATTAGTTTTTCAAATTCTAATAATATGTTTTCTAGTTGTGAAAATGTAGGGATAACTCAAAATTT
>CAYPTZ010000512.1:0-3360 GCA_964413395.1 uncultured archaeon
TTGTCAATTTGATTATTCATTGAGTTTCACATCATTAATTCGTGTATTTTGTAAATCTGAAATATTTATAATAGTTGAAATAAAATTCAAATATTTTAGTTCGTGAATAGTCTTTCATATTTAACTAAACTTATTTTTTGAAAGATATAGGAATTAAAATAGGTGTTTTTTTCTTATATGCTTCATATTCAGGTTGTCCGCCCCATCTATTATCGGCATATTTTTCTAGAAGAGGCACTCCGCTGATTTTATTAATCAATATTAGTACAAAGATGGGTGAAATAAGAGAAATCCACCTCCATCCTTGAAGAGTTGGAAGAGCAATCAAAGCAATACCAAACCACAGTGTAATTTCCCCAAAATAATTGGGATGACGAGATATCGACCATAAACCGACATTAATGAATTTTCCTTCATTATTTGTATTCGCTTTAAATATTGCTTTCTGCTTATCTGCGATAACTTCAAATAAGAAACCTAAACACCAAATCATTAAGCCTAAGATCATTGTTATCCCATCATATAATACAAAATCAATTTTAGGTGCAGTTATTGCTGCTAATGCTGAGGCAGAAGTAAAACTGACCCATAATCCTTGAATTGTCCAGGCCCTAAAGAATTCCAGTCCAGAGTATTTCATTTCTTTAAATCTTTTATCTTCACCTGCCTTTAGAATTCTTTTAAATAAAAATAAACCAAGGCGTAAAGTCCACAAAATGACAAGAATCATTAACAAAATTGAACGAAAATCAAAATTTCCTGTTAAGAATATTGATAAAACGATAACAGTTATGTATGTTATAGAACCTGTGAAATCATAATATTTTTCAGTTTTAGAAATGAAAGAAGGTATAAAAACAATCCATTGGATTAGAAATGATATGCAAACCATTAAAGCATATATTGGAAATCCTCCAAGAACAATATTCCCACCATAGCTAACTGCAATTGCAAGACCTAAAGCGATTAAGCAAGTTATAATTATTTGTAAAAGTATTTTTTTATTGTTTTTTTCCATTATAGTTGAACTCCAATACTAGATAACATATTTACATCATTTCCCTTTTTTCATTATATAGCTTTCTTAAATTTTTAATTAAAAAATACATTAAATTAATTATTTTTTGTTCATTTTCGAAGTAAATAACTTATGATTAAACATATTCAGTTTTTGCAGTTGAATTTTCTAAAAATCAAAATTATGCATAATAAAAATTGAAGAAACAAATTTATTCATATTATGTAAAGGTTTATTTAAAAAAATGTGAAATTGTATTATAATGACTAATATATCAAAAGCAGATTTATTTCGAAATAGAACAGAAAAAGAAGAAATATCGATTTCTAATTATGTTTGGCATAAATCTTGGCCAAAAGGTGTTAGGAAAACATTGAATTATCCCGAAATATCTCTACATCATTTATTTGAGGAATCTGTGGAAAAAAATGGTGAGATGGCATATTTAAGTATTCTTGGAAAAGAATATAGCTATAATTTGATAAACGATCAAGCTAATAGATTTGCTGCTGAACTAATTAATAAAAAGATAGGGATTGGAGATAAAGTTGGAATAATTTTACCTAATATTCCGCAATTTGTTATTGCATTCTTTGGTGCTCTTAAAATTGGTGCTACAATAGTTCCTATATCACCTCTATATGAAAAAATGGATTTGCTTAGTTCAATACAAGATTCAGAATTAAAAGTAATTATTGCTCTTGATTTGGTGGTTCCAAAGCTAGAAAAAATCTTGTCAGAATGCCCCAAAGTTAAATATATTTATATAACCACTTTAGGTGATCTGGTTTCCCCGATTTTAGCAATGATTGCAAAATTAGTAGGAAAAATTCCAAGAAGTCCTAAAATTCATATTTCATATGAGAAATTCTATAATGTGATAAAAAACAATCTACCAATAAACAAGAGTGTTGAAATAAATCCTAAAGAAACTTTAGCTGTAATTGGTTATACAGGGGGGACAACTGGAAGGCCAAAAGGTGCAATGCTAACTCACTATAACTTAGTTGCTAATCTACATCAAGGAAGAGAGTGGGCAAGAGTGGCTCATCCTTTTGGAATCCACAAAAAGTTTGTGGGAGCAGTTCCATTTTTCCACATAATCGGTTTAAACGCAGTGATGTTGGTTTCGATGTTTTATGATAGTACAATATATTTGTTCCCCGATCCTAGGAAATATGAATCAATCATGCAAACTATTGAAAAAGATAAGTTACAATATTTTCATGGAGTTCCTACATTGTACAAAGTTCTTCTTAGCCATCCTAATTTTGATAAATATGATCTAAGTTCATTAGAAATAATTTTTTCAGGTGCTGCATCCCTGCCATCCCAATTGGGTAAAAATTTGGAAGAAAAAACAGGTGCTATGGTAATAGAAGCTTTTGGAATGACAGAAACAAGTCCAATGGTCTGTGCAAATCCTTTTGAAAAAGACAATCATCAATTTGGTAGTATAGGTATTCCATTTCCTGATACAGAGATTAAAATTGTTAATCCATCATCTTTTGATGAAGTAAACATTGGAGAAATAGGAGAGATAATGATTAAAGGACCTCAAGTAATGAAAGGATATCTAAATCAACCTGAGATCACAGCAAATTCAATAAAGAATGGATATCTATTGACTGGAGATTTAGCACATATGGATAATGAAGGTTTTATTCATATAGTAAACCGAAAAAAAGATATGATCAACGCTTCAGGATATAAAATTTATCCCAGCGAATTGGAAGAGATGTTATTCAAAGAATTTCCAGAAATATTGGAAGCAGTTGTTACTGCTACACCTGATGAACATCGTGGTGAAAGTGTGAAGATCATAGCAGTATTAAAAAAAGGATTCCAAATTTCAAAAGAAAAAATTATTAATTATTTTGAAAGTAACTTTGCAAAATATAAAGTACCCAAGGAAGTCGATTTTCGGGATTCTTTACCAAAAACTAATGTAGGAAAGATAGATCGAAAAGCAATTAGAGATTCAGAATTTGAGATAAAAATCTAAAGATAATTTATTTTTAATCTTTTTGTGGAATATACAAAGAATAAATGAAAAATTAGAACCAATTAAATTCTATAGTGGAAATAATTTTCATTTAATTTGTTTTTTAAGGATTTTTTTTTTAATGAGCTTCAAGTGTTGTTCATTCTCAATCTTTTTAGAAATACTCAAAAAGATTGGGAATGTTCCTGAAAAATTGGGGAATGGATTGATATTTTGGAATTGATGCAAAAATATTATGAAAATAATATTAGGTTCCACAAAATTCTATCTCATGTTTTTTCAAAAAAAAATAGTAGGACTAAAGTTTTTTGATCATTTCTCACTTATGTGTTATAAG
>CAYPTZ010000513.1:0-2797 GCA_964413395.1 uncultured archaeon
TAAGAACATTGAAATAAAAATAGAAAGGTAAAATGAAAAAATATCACGAAAAATTATTTTAAAAATGAAATAATAAATTTTAAGTTTGATTTACAACAATAGGGTTTATCAGATTATACGTTATCGGGAAAAGAGATTAAAAATTACCTGAAAAGAAATATTTCATATTTAGAATAATTTTTATTAATTGAAGGATTACTATTTAAGAGAATCCATAATTTTCCCGTCTGGAAGCATATTATTGGGATGGTTGATTCCTTGCTTTTCCATTTTAAACCTTTTGCCCGATTTATTTCCGATTAAACAATAATTTTCAGTCCATTTTTTATTTTTTTTACCTTCTTCAACAAATTGTTTAATTTGACAACTATAATACCATTTACATATCTTTTTCAATATTTTAATCTCCCATTTTCTATGGATTATCTAATCTATATTAAATCATTCACTTTTTTTAATTTCCTTGGATAATCATTTGCTAAATCTTGGTATATTTCTTTTACTAATGACCAGAACTTTTTCTGTTTTTCATTAACTTCACCAATTTTTATAGCTGGAATCCCTGCTGCTATCGAATTGGCATCAATTTGGGATTTACTTTTTACAACAGCTCCTTCTGCAATAATTGCCGAATTACCCACTATCGAATAATCTGAAATAACCGTATTCATTCCAATTACTGCATTGTCTTCAATTATGCAATTATGAAGTACAGCAGCATGACCAATAGTTACATTTTTACCAATGACACATTTATCATTCATTCGTGCATGAATAGTTACATTTTCTTCAACTGCCGTCCCTTCTCCTATTTTTATAGTACCATAATCTCCTCGTATCACCGCTCCTGCACCAACATACACATTCGGACCAATAAATACTTTACCTATAATATCCGCACTAGGAAAAATCCAAGCCGTTTTATCAATTTTCGGAATACGCCTTCCATACGCCCATATAGTCATAATTCTAATAATATAAAATTAGATTAGAACTTTCAGAATCTAATCAATATCTTTTTTTATTGAATTAATTATTATAGTTTCTGTAACAACAAAATTTTCTGCTTTCCCTACTTGAATAAAGTTAAAGTTTATTGGTAAAATAGAATGGATTGTGATAGATCAAATATGAACAGTTGATAGAATAAGATCTATTATAAAATTGGAAACTTTGGATACAAATACAATAAATGAAGCTAAAGCAAATATTAAAGAGATGCTAGTTATTTCCATAAATGAATTTGGGAAAAATTCAGATGATTAATTTATAAAAAAAAAAAATTTTTTTCCAATACCTCTTAATCTACTAAATTACATTTTGTCTGATTATTACTTCTTATTCCAACTATATACAATACCACCAATTGCATAAATAGTGCCACCCATCAAACAATAAGCCACATTTGCTAAGGTTTCAAAGAACCTTTCATTAATTGAGCTTGAACCGACTAAAAAACCCCCTCGAACACACCAACAAACGCCCATGAGTAAAATAAATATACCTAAGTAGCGAAATTTAGATACTACATTTGTTTTTTCCATTTTTCTACCATTTTTTAAAGTTATTATAGATAGGTTTTTTTTCATTCCTCAAAATGCTTTTCTGACTTGTATTATTAAAGATAATGTAAAGAATAAATTGATCATAGGAACAAAATCAACTAATCTACTAAAAATCAATAGATTGCGGTACAATATAAAGATCTAAGTGGATATATTTTAGTAAAAATATTTTACTAAGTAATTCCATTCTAAACTATTAAAAAATATATTTTTTTAAACCTAGAAAAGCCAATTGTAAAGATTTAAAATGACACCCGCTACAAAGTTAGTTTCCTCGAAACATATCCAAAGTGAAGATGAAATTTTTAAATCATTAAATCATCCAATCCGGCGGAATATTATCCGAGTCTTAGGAAATAATAAATCATTATCTTTTTCCGAAATTTTGAGCAATATGGATAGCATAGATAGCCCATCTTTATCTTATCATTTAAAAAGCTTAAGATTTTCAATAAATCAGAATAAAACAAAATATTTTTTAATAAAAATCGGAAAATCTGCTTTTAATTTATTAACGCGTATTGATAATCCCAAACAATTAAGGATATTCCGGATTCAAGCCTTCTTAATTGGAACTTCAATAGGATTAATTATTTTTATTGCGTCCTTATTGATACATCTCTTTTTAATTGGTTGATATTTGAGAATTATATACATAGATAATAGATTCATACTTTAATTAAAGTATTTTTGGGCAATTTCCTGTTAAAGTCACCGAAAAGCACATATCGTAATTTAAAATTAATTACTATATTATATCGGGAGATTTTATGATGGAACAAATTATTCGACAGATATGTACATATTTAATGCAGATAATGGTGATTTGATTGAGAATTTTACATTATTAAATGATACAGTAATTACTTTGATAATCGAAGCACATCCTACAGATAATTCAAAATTATATATCGGATATGGAGGTGAATCCGCAGCAATAGTAGAATATGATACAGGTGATTTTTCAATAAATTGGAATAATTCCATAGATTCTACTCTTGATCTTCTATCTGTTGAAGATATGGAATTTTGTTCTTCAAATAGTCAATTATATATACAATTACATGATTTTTTAATAGGTAATCATATTGATTACATAGCAAAAATGGAGATTTTCCAAGATGGTGATATTGATATATTCAATATTGAATTTGGGCCAAATGATGAAGCAAGAAATGTTTTTTTTGATATTGAAGGAGATAAAATTTACTTAATAGGAAAAAATGCTACTA
>CAYPTZ010000513.1:2807-3348 GCA_964413395.1 uncultured archaeon
ACGGGTGTACTGATTTCACAGATTATTTTATTCAAAGAGTTAATTTAAATTTAAATGTTTTAGATGAATTTGTTTTTGATTCTCCAAATGTACATCCTGAAAATATGAAAGTACTAAATGACGGTAAAACAATCATTTTCTCAGGATTTCAAAATTATTCCCCTTATGAACTAGAAGGAATTATCCATGGTCAAATATTTATTGGGATATTTACCTATTCCGAGACAATAAATACCTATAATATTCAAACCGTGGAATATTTTGGATATAATGATCAGTTAGGATACATCTATGATTGTGAATATAATGAAGTCTCAAACAGCATTTATCTTTGTGGAAGTGCAGAAATTTCTATTTCTGGAGATACAATAGGTTTTTTGGCTAAATTCTCGGCTATAACCATGGATTCCTATGGAACTGGCAATACTCCTAATAATTCAAATATTTTTGATATATTTGCAGATTCAGATAATTGGGTAGCATTAGGAATTATTGCAATAATTGGAATTGGATTTGTACTTATGGCTTTAATTAAGAAAAA
>CAYPTZ010000514.1:0-3347 GCA_964413395.1 uncultured archaeon
TAATGAATGCTCCAATAAAGCATATCGAAGAATTAATTCATAGTAGTGGGACATATCGGCAAAAATCTCAAAGAATAAAAGAAGCAGCTAGGATTATTCATGAAGAATATAATGATATTGTTCCATCTTCTAGAGAATCATTGATGAAAATCCCAGGTGTAGGGAGAAAAGTTGCAAATTGTGTTTTAGTCGTATCATTTAATATTCCTGTTATTCCTGTTGATACACATGTACATCGCATTGCAAATAGGACTGGTTGGGTAATAACAAAAACACCTGAAAAAACTGAATATGAACTAGAGAAAGTTTTTCCAAAATCAGAATGGTTAATTCTAAATTATTCATTAGTCAGTTTTGGTAAAAAAATTTGTAAACCTATAAATCCCCTGTGTCTTTTATGCCCGATAGAAAAATTATGCGCTAAAAGAATAATAATTAAAAAGAAAGAGAAAAAATCACTAAAGAAGAAAAAGATAACAACACTAAAGAAGAAAAATAAATAATATAACTAAATCAAGAATTATCAAAGCATAATCCAAATTCTTGTTCAGAACAAGGAAGCAACCACATTCTTTCTTGAATTGGATATTGTTCTATTTTTAATATTAATTCTTGAACTTCATAATAAATATTAATTTTATTTCTTCTTTCATCTAATGTCAGTAAACGTTGCTGATATTCTCTTTTGATAACATCAGGAATATTTTGAATTAATTCTTGAATTTTATCTGGAGTCAATAAATATTCAGGATCTTGACCTATAACTAAAACATATTTTCTGCTTAAATGCCATAATCTTTTCGATATCTGAGAAAGTAGTATTGAAAATTTATTAAAAATATTAATTTTATAAATATATTGTTTAATAACGGAAATAATAGGGGTATAAAATTCTAAATTTTCTCTATTATAAGGTTTTTTGATAATAGGTTCTAAAATCATTATAATATTTTCAATAATATTTATCAGTGTGTATAATATTCGATTTGAAAGAAATACTTCTTCTTTACTAGCAGTATGAACATAATTAGAAATTAACTTTAATTTACTTTCATGTAATAAAATTAATAATGGTGTAAAAATTCTTAATTTCTCAGGGATATTTTCTCCAATCTCTTCTTCCTTACTTTTTTTTAAAAGAATTTCATCTAATATTCTTTGATCTTCTTCAATTTTTCTTAAGAATTTTTGTTTCATTCCCATAATTTCATCAGAAACATGAGTATTTATAGTAGATGAAGTTGCAATTACTGATTTTAGGTGGATACCTGCATTTTCGCATCTATTTACGTCTTGAAGTGGAATACTTGCTTGAAAATGTCTTGAAATCAGTTTCCCAATGATATCGTTAGATTGTTTTATAATTGAATTAAAGAACATATTTAAATCTTTTAAGGTAGAGTAGATTTCATCATAAATTTCTGTATAGATCTTCCAATTCTTTTCCAATACTTCACAATATAACTCCAATTCTGGTTTTGATAATATTAAATGTAATTCTGGGATAGTTATATCAATTGATTCAAATTTTATTTTAATATGATCAAAATTTGGATACTTCATTTTGTTAAAAATTTCTATTATCTTGGATGATTCAACATTAATTTGACTCATTTTAAGAAAATTTGAAATTGAATTGTGGATATCAGTAAATACATCCTTAATTTCTGCTTCTCTATTTGAGTTTTTTAATAGACGACTTTGTAATAAAAATATTTGAGTAGAACTGCCAAGTTTTTCTAAAATTTTATTTAACTTATTATTGAATTCTTCAGAATATTCTGTACTTGAAATCATTGTTAAAAGACTCATACAAAAGGTAATTATTCCATCATATTTTTTTGAAATATCATCAATTATTGAACCTGAAAATTCACTTGATAACAATTGCTCCTTTATATTAACTTGTTTTATTTTTTTTGCTCCTTTCGCTTTATCTGATAGGTCTACTTCAAATATAAAAGAAAGTAAATCTTGCCATGATGATAATTGAATAATATCTGAATAAAATTCATCTATTTTTTCCAATACCTTTAATAGCAATTGTTCAAGTGTATTGAGTGATTTAAATCTTTTTTTTTTTATAACTCGGATTTCTTCTTGAACTTTTTGAAACTTATCTTTACTTAAGGTGATTTTTTGTGTTAAATCTAATGGATAATTTATCGGATCTTGAGAAATTGCAATTATTAATAATTCTATGAAAACTTTGAGAAATTTTATTCTATAGTATGTTTCTGTGGTAAATTCATCAGTGGCTATCTGAGAAATTGCTCTTGAAAAAATTTGAGATGCAACATTAATTTGTTGAAGATGAGAATAAATATGAAGAAATAAATCATTATCGAAATCTTCTAATATCTGATCTACAATAAGTTTTGTTTTATTGTCTTTTAATCGAGAATAATTAGATGAAATTCGTCTTTTCAATTGATTAATCCTAATGTTCCAGCTCATAAATTTTTCCCTCTTTACAGAAGATATAAACAATAAAAAAAATGCTAGTTTTATATTTAATAATTTATTCTTGGATTTCTCTTAATATTTTTTTTAATGATGAATTATTTTGAGCAATGTTATTTAATAAAGCGCGCTGTTCATCATTAAATGAAGTACCATATTTTTTTTTTAAGGTTACTAAAGATTTATGCATTTCATCGATGGGATTTTTCAGTTTATCTTGTAATTCGGTAATTTGGTTAATTGATTCAAGATCTGCAAATGATTCATTTAAAATAATTGTCTTTTTTGTTCCCTTATCAATAATACTCATATCATATTTCTTTTTTAGAAATGATCGTTTTATTGAATCAATTAATTTCTGACGACTCACTGGTTTTTCTAAATAATCTGAAGCTCCAATTTGAATAGCTTGTGAACAAGTTTCTAAATTAGGCTCCCCTGTGATAAATATTACAATAGAATCAATTTTATGTTCTTCCTGTAATTTTGATACAAGGCTTATACCATTCATTTTTGGAAGAACTATATCAGCTAAAATTAAATCAAATTTAAGATTTTCAATATTTTTTTCAGCAGATTGATAATCATAAGCAGTTTCGCAGTAAAACCCTGCTTTTTCAAGAATTATTTTAATGCTTTGTCTTAATAATCTTTCATCATCAATTATCAAAACTTTAGGTTGATTCTGAATAACATTTGATGAATTTTCTGATTCGGTTGGTGTCATTTTTTCATTACACTTTTTTTTTTATGTTTTTTTATATTTTTTATTTTTTATAGAAGGGGGAAGTCAATATATATATGTGTCCCTAGTCGCTCATTAGATTTTTCTGATTTCCCTTTAGCATTTTTATTGCTTTGAACATTAATAATCGCGTGATGAT
>CAYPTZ010000515.1:0-3347 GCA_964413395.1 uncultured archaeon
TGAACAATATATACCCATTCCTCTTGAGGAAGCTAATATTGATTATCAAATTGTGTCAGCAATATACGGAGGAAATTTAACAAGTTTATATGGAGTTGGAATTATTACCAATAGTCAATTTGATAATGTGAGAAAAAACAAAGCACTTACAATTTACTTATCAGGATTAGCTGGAATTACACGAAGTAATTTATTAAATGAATATTTCAATCAGCATCTTTCATTGAAACATACAACTTTAGAAAATTATTTAATATTGGCAGATAAACGCGCAAAACAAATGGAAACATCTGTAGCTTTAGGAGCAGTTTTAGGAAATGCAAGAAAATCTCAAATACAACCATTAATTGATGCAATGAATAAAGTTGGTATAATCGAACAAATCCAAAATGACTTATTAGGTTCATTTGGAGATCCTAAATTACACTCAATAAATAATGACATAAAAACAGGCCAAAGTACGATACTAAATATTCTTTCATACCAAAATGCGGATTCTAAACAAAAAGAACGACTTGATCATATACTCGGAAATAGAGAAGCTACTGATGATGAAATAGCCGAGGTAAGGGAAATTTATATCAATTCAGGAGCTAAGAAATTTGCAAAGTCCTATTCGAATAATTTAAAGAATGAGGTAAATATTCACCTAAATAAAATATACCCAGGATTACGTTCAGATTCTAAAGAATTTTATGACAATTTCTTAGAATTTTTGACAGAAAAGGATTGTTGAGAAATTTTTTTTTTCTTTTTTTTTTAAAATTGACAATAATTTCCTTCAGTTGATTTTTTTCAAGAAATATCCTTCATTAGAAAATTCAAAAGATAAATCTTTTGTTTTGAGCGATATTTCGATTTTTCTCCTATAAATTTTTTAAGAGATTGATTTATCAAAAAAATATCAGAACTTTTTTATTGATAAAAATCAAAATATAACACGATTGAATATGTTCGAAACAATTTCAAGAAGCTGGGGTCTTACCAAAACCAGCTGGTCCGTTATTAAAAAAGATAAAGAAATGCTCTGGCTCCCAATATTAAGTGCGATATTTAGTACAATATTTATCTTACTATTATTGGTTCCAACAGTAGCACTGGATCTTATTAGTGATACAGATAAATTGCAACCAGGGGATTTAGTCTTTCTATTTTTAGCATATCTTATCTTTGCCTTTGTATCAACTTTTTTCAATGTAGGTGTCGTCTACATTGCAAAAACACGATTTGAAGGAGGCGATGCGACTTTTGGCCAAGCCATTAGTTTTGCATTCACTCGAATCCATGTAATCTTCTTATGGAGTTTAGTAAGCGCAACAGTGGGAGTAATCCTTGCATTATTAGATCAAGTTGCGCATGGTGATAATCAAGCAGCTGCTGTAGTTGCATGGATTGTAAAATTAGTTGTATCTATCGCTTGGTCTATTGTCTCAATGTTTGTAATTCCAGCAATGGTCTTTTATAATTTAAGCCCATTCGCAGCAATGCGTAAATCAACAGATACATTTGGGAAAACTTGGGGTGAAAACTTTGTAAGAAATATAACCATGATGTTCATCCAAATGTTCTTCATCTTAATTGGTGTAGTTTTTCTAATATTAGGATTTTATTTAATTGGAAGTACTCCATCAACTGCCGCAATTGCTGTAATTATAGGTGTATTCTTGATTTATATCATCATAATTATTCTAATTTTCTCATGTATGACTCAAGTATATAACACCGCATTATTTATGTATGCAGAAACAGGCAAGGCACCATCAGGATTTACTCAAGCTCATATGCAAGAAGGTTTCAAGCAAAGAGTGAAATAATTAGAGAAAATATTATTACATACCATATTAATTGTGGTTTTTTTTTTTTTGTAATTTAAATTAGCTTATTTTTTAATCATATAATTTTATTATTTGAATTTACAATTATTCTAAAAATGATGAAAAAGAATTTAACATCAGTGATCTAAAATATAATATATATCATTTGGAAAATTTTAACAACTTATTAAAATATTAAAGAATTTATAAAAGATATTTAATCAACTTCAAATTATAAATGATGGTTCAGAAGATTTTAAAATTGCTAGGATAATACGAATATGGGATTTAAGAAAAGTTTTTTTGGTGATAAATTCTGAAAATTGGAAAAAATATCAAAATTAAAGCAGAAGTACGACTTGCTTTAAAAAATCTGGGATTTACTGATTATTTTATTAATATATATGTAGCATTATTGAATTCAGGTGAAATGAATGCTCATGACTTGAGTAAAATTACTAAAGTTCCATATTCAAGAATTTACGAAGTTCTAAACGAAATGATAAAGAAGAGTATAATTACTAAATTGGATGGACGGCCTTCAACTTTTATCAGTAACAATCCTGCAGAAGTATTCGCAAAAATCAAAAAATATCAAGAGATTGAATTTGAATCAAATATGGGAAATTCACTTCCAATTTTAAAACAATTATATGGAGAGAAAAGTGTAGCCAAACAAGAGGTTTTTTCTATTTATGAAGGAAATCGTCCTGCTACAGATTTCTATCGAGATGTATTAAATGGTACAAATACTTCAATTTTTGCCGTTGTTAAAAATATGTATGAGATTTTTCCCTATATTAAAATGAATTTAGATTTTTTAAAAGCCAAAGGAATTAAAGGAAAATTAATAATAGAAGAAAGATTTAGAGATAAATCTTTTATCCAAACTCTTCATAAATATGGTGAAATAAAATTTTATCCCGAAATAAATTCTGGAATATGCATTTCAGATGAAAAAATTGGGATTCAATTAATTAAGGGGGCATTCAATATCGCCAAACCTCGTGAGAATGAATATGCCATAATAAGCTCGACTTGTCCAACTTACATTATCTTTTTAATGGAACAATTTAATCGATATTGGGAAAAAGCTATAGAATAAGAAATAAAATTCAACAAAAATATTTTCATATTTTAATTTAAGGAACAATAATCTTTCTCTTATTGTAAGGAGGACGGCTTAGAATTTGCCGAACAATTTCTTTAAACACAATTTTTATATTTAAACCTGATTTTGACGAAGTTCTAAATATTTTCTTTGCTCCTAATATTTGTTGATAATCTTCTATTGAAGATTTGTCAATTGGAGGTAAATTACTATCTAATAAATCAGCTTTGGTAGCTATTAAAAGAGAGGGCACATCTCCAGAATTTTGCGATAACAGAGGAAACCAATCTTTTTCTAAATTTTCTAACGAATGAAAAGCAAAAAGGTCAAAAACATATAAAGCACCATTACATCCAGAAATAAATTGTGGTAATAAAGGTCTAAATCTTTCCTGACCACCAAAATCCCATATTGATAAACCT
>CAYPTZ010000516.1:0-3340 GCA_964413395.1 uncultured archaeon
ATCTTTTTAATAAAGTAATTCTACTTTTACTTATTCATTTTAATATTTTAATGAAATGTACTTAAAAATCGGTTTGATATGACGTTCGTAATTCTCAATTTAGTAAAACTTCAAGATTCGATGAATAATCAGCAAGTTTTTAAAAGTATTATTGAACCACGACATCTAGAATTTATAAAAAAAATTTGTCCTCCAAAAAAACGAATTTTTATAGATCATGTTATTGTAAATATTCAAAAAAAATTTAAAATGCCTAGGGAAAAAGCTAAAAAGATAACCAACAAGATGATTGATGAAGAAATTCTTATTAAAGACGATAATTTAGATGTAACTACAAATTTATTCATTAATTCTACAAGAAAAGTCATATATTCTCATATTGAAAAAAATCCTGGAACTTATACAAATGATATTAAGAATACTTTACAATTGGGAACTAATCAAGTATTATGGCATTTAGCTATATTAGAAGAGTACAATCTTGTAAATACAAAGAATATAGGTAAAACGAAAGTATATTATACTGGTAATGTTGTGGAAAAAAGAATTATGATCGGATTTATTTTTTTAAAAAAAAATGCAAATCTTTTATTAAAATTCTTAATTGATTTTCCCGATGGGATTAATATATCTTTGATTTCTACTGAAATTAATGTTTCTATTAGTACTTTGAGATATATTTTAAAAAAGTTAACCAAATTAGGTATTTTGGATTATAAACTATATAAACTATATAAAAATAATAAAAATTACTATTTACCTGATGATTCTCTTAAAATTGTACAAGCACAAATTGCCTCTAAACATGAATTCTAAGAATTTGAATAAAAATTGCACCAAAATTGAATCATTTTTAAATTTGTATTAAAATATTTTTGCTCCTCCAAATTATACAAAGAATCAATATCAATTTCCTTGATGGGAATTTTTTTTTTAATTGATTTTTGGATAATATTTTTGAAGTTTTGATAATAATTGATATGGTTTTTTAAATCTTTTATGGATAATGTTTTACCATGCCCAGGGATAATCAAATTATATTTTTCTTTCTTAAAATTATGTAATGTATTTAACCATAAATCAGGATTGCATGAAAAATCGCTTCCATAAGGAGTTCTATTTTCAAATAAAAGATCTCCTGAAAATAATATTTTTTCATTTGTAAAATTAATAAAAATCGAATCATTGGTATGTCCACCACAATATTGAATTATGAACACAAAATCGTCAATTTTCAAACAATATTTTGTAGAAACGATAATATCAACTTTAATTTTTTGACTATTTTGTTCCTCTTTTGATAATAAGGGATACTGATCATGCAATATATAAGTTTGAAGATTTTTTCCTCCAATAATTGTGCAATCTTTAAATTTATCCATACCAGATGTATGATCTTGATGATAGTGAGTTAGTATTAGATATTTTACAGGTAATTTATATTTTAATTCAATGATTTTCCTAAATTCTTTAGCTGTGGAAGGACTTTTTGAAGTATCTATAACAACAATACAATCATTTAGTATAATGGCACTAATATTTACTCCTTCATATAAACCTGCATTTATACTCGTCTTTACAACTCGATCTGAAATTTCTATTAATTCCATTAATCCACTTCTTCTTATATTTCATAGGTTAGCTTTTCGTCTACTTAAATTTCTCTGTAATTAAAGTAAATTAATAAAAATTGTAAATTTGAGGCTATTTTTTGTTGAATTAAAAAAAAAATATTGAAATAAAAAAAAAAAATAAGGATGTATTTTTAATTATCTTCAATTGTAATTACTGCTTCTGGGCATGCTGATTCGCATGACCGACATCCAATACACTCATCTTCTCGAGCAATTACTGTTTTTCCCTCTACAGGATCATCAAAGCACTCAGATGGACATACTGCATTACATTCTCCACAACCTGTACAACCATCAAAATTTATAACTATTTTATAATCTCCCATTCTTAAACCTCATTTAAAATTGGTTGTTTATATAACCAATATAATTATTTAAATTTAGAAAGGAATTTAAAGCTTTTTTTAAAATTCTATAATATTTTTTATGAATTTCGAATATTTTATATCCAATTATTTCAATATTAAATTTTTGAAGAATTATTTGTGCTTTTCTCTACCTTTAACCATGTAATATTAGGTTTTCTGGAGAAATAAAATGAGTATAGTGAAAAAAAAAAAAAATTGAATTTGGCTTTAAGAAAGGGAAAATTTTTTTAGATATTTGCTTTTTCAGCTGGACAACCATGCATGTCTCGGATTTTACATTTACTTTTAGTAGAACTTCCTTCACACATTTCGCAATCCACTTCTCGAAGCATCTTTAAAACTTCATTATCTTCTCGAGTTACAACATCTTTTTCATCAGCAAGCATTCCATCATCTAATGAATCTAAATCTTCTTCAATGAATTCAGGACCTTCTTCGTCTTCATCTTCTTCTTCATCAATTTTTTTCTTGGCCATAATAAAAATCTATATAGCAAAATCTTAAAAGTTTTCGAAATTCTTTATCATTAAAAATCATAGTTTAATATGCATTAAATTTGTTTAAAAGAATTATCTCTATAAATTGGTTAACATTTATGATTTTTTAATTAAATTAACAAATACTAAAATATATATCTGTGTATTCTCAAAAAAAAAACATAAAAAAAAGGATATAACAAATTAATTGGAATTTATAATTATGGTAGTTGATTTCCACATTGAGAACAAAATTTCGGGTTTAAATTCTTCTGTTTTGTACCACATCGAGAACAATATAAGATATTAGATGTTTGATTTGCATTGAAATGTGTTTGTTGATTTGGGTTGGGATATCTTTGATTGGGATTCGCAAATGATTGATTATTATACACTTGAGGTTGTTGGTAGGAATATCCCAAATTAAAATTAGTATTTTCTGGTTTATAATCATCCCCAAAATAAATCATCATGTTTTTCCCAACTTTCATCATACCAACATAGAATAAGATAGTTCCAATTGTGCCTATAAATACTGCTCCAAGTCTTCCCCATTTCATTAAATTACTACCGTCTATAATGTTATTAATAAACATATTTTGATAACTTTGTCCTCTTAAAGATTCTGCCCATTGACCAAAAGAAAACATGGCCACAATATGTAAAATCACAATTAATAAGCCACATACTATTATTAAAAGAACCAACATTACCATACTAAACATAAATTTTCCAGAATAAAAGTAGTACTCAAAATCTGGGTTTTCAATTACAATATTTACAAAATTAATAATGGCAATGATTACGACAAAAATTAAAAGAATAGATAAACTTGCAATTAATGATAGCGGAATAAAAATGA
>CAYPTZ010000517.1:0-3335 GCA_964413395.1 uncultured archaeon
AGGATTAGTTGATGCAGCTATAAAATTATATAATGGTGATATCAATGTATTGACATTCTTTTATGAATTTGCTCGATTCTTAGTTCGAGTATGTATAATTTTAAATAAAATAAGCCCATGGTATCAAGTAATTCTAATTACTGGAGCTTCAGCCATAGCAGGTAATCCAGCAGTAATGCCAATAAAAGTTGGGGTGGCAGTCTGCACACTTCTCCTTGTTGTACGTAGAATTGTTCTAGACATGAATGATAATGATTCCTATGCACATTGGTAGTGTTCTTTAGATTTTTTTTTTGAATCATTTTTTTTCCTTTTTTGGGTATTTTATATTGGGATTTTTTCTTATTAATCGCAAAAATTTTTCTAAATGAAATCTTAAATGATTTTTTATTAAATTTCAATGAAATAATTTTCACTAAACTCCTAGAATTACCAAGAATTAAGTTTGAAATTCATGATGGGCAAGTTTTAGACAAATTTTGAGACTGGGCTAATGAATTTTAAGAAATCCATTCTATTTTAAGGAATTTTAATCAATAAAATAGAGTAAAATAAAAAGATTAATATTAATAAAAGTATCACATCACATATAAAATATAAAATTTTGTATTACAAATTCAAAAAAAAGTATATATTCCATAGAATTCCATTAGGATCCATTAGGAAAATATGGTATCTTTTGACAAGATATTAGCGAATATAATTAACATATTTAACATAGTTTTTTATTTTTAGGAAGAATAAAACAATTTTAGAATAGTAAAGTTTGATACAATACATTTAAATATTATTAATGTTATTATATATTTGTAATACAAATAAATATTCAGTATTACAGAATTCACAAAAATAGGAGAAAAAAAAAATGCAAAATCAAAATAAACCACATGGAATCGTTATTACCACACCAAATTTAGTCTTTAGAGTATGAAAAAGATAATTTAGCCAAATTGATAAATAGATTTGGCAACCAAAAAAATTTTTTAATAAAAATCGAACATAGAGGAGAATTTAAAATGCAAAATCAAAAAGAACAACGTAGAACAGTTATTGTTACCCCAAATTTAGTCTTTAGACTATAAAATGATAATTGAGTCAAATTGATAAATAGATTTGGCAACCAAATAAATTTTTTAAATAAAATCTATAATAAAAGGAGAAATAAAAAATGTATAGCAAAAACAACTATCAGAATAAATCAAAATTTCTTAATCCTAAACCAGTAATTAGCTTAGGAAGAAGGTAGGGTGAGCCAATAATGGCCCATAATTTGAAAAAGAAATTTTTTATTCTAATTACTCATTGATAATTACATATTGAAAATAAATCCTAAACAGTCTATAAGGTTATGACTGATCTTTTCTCTGCGCTTGAAAATATGTCGGTATAAGAGTTTATTTCTAAATTATAGTTTAGGAAATAAAATATAAGAAAGATTTGAATTTTTGTATGATTGATGTAAATTATCTGAGAATCAGAGTTTAATCATATTTTTTGCCTAATAATTCTACAATATCCAGTTATCAGAATTGTCTTTTAGGATGAATGGACTTTTGCTAGCCAAAACGCCCAAAAATATTAATAATAATGAGAAAAAAGTATAACCTTATTGACTGTTAAAAAAAAAAAATTCTTAAATAAATTTACTTCTTTCTAAGATCGCATGTATTCTTCCATTTTTAGGACTTTATAGCCACCATTAGCTTGCAATATAAATGTACAAAACATCATATACACAACTATTTTTTGGATAACGACTTCAGTAGTTTCAGAAATAGCGAATGCATCAAAAATTACAAGAGTATAAATTATTTGTGCAATAATACATATAAAATAGATAATTGCATATACTAAAGGCATATGCTTGGTTTTCAGTATTGATAATGCAAGTAATAAAAACATCGCGATCGCAGAAATGAAACCTAAGCGTAAAGAGATTCCATGAGCAGTTCCTAATATATCATATGGTGTTAGTCCAACACCAATAAAAGACACAGCAGATATGATACCTAATGCATATCCCAATTTTTCGATGGCATTTTTTTTTCCTGGAGTTTCTAAAATTTGATACATTCCAATACAAAAGAAAATTGCTGTGATTCCAAGAAAAATTAATGAAGAATTATAGATAATGCAAGAAAATAGATTAGAATCTCCATTAAGTGCAACTAGCCTTCCTAAATCGCTAAAGACATTATTAAAAAAATCATAACCTTCACTAGAATTATCCATGTATGTTCCTCCAGAATAAAGAAACATGCAAATAAGGCTAACAAGGATAAATTGGATCATTCCTATGATGGTTATAATCATTTGCTTTCTAATTTGAGTTTGATTTTCCATTTTTACGACCTTGTATTTTTTATTGTACTTTTTATGGAAGTAATAATAGCTTAAGAATACAAATATAAAAATATAATAGTACATTTAGATGCCCTTCATTCCATCATTCCCCACAATTAAATTAAGTCAATAAATAGCTAACATATAAGGAAAGCCTTTAATTTTGAATCAAATTATCATAATGGGAGAAAAATTCACAATTATGTGTATTTGTGATTTTTATTAGGTATAACAAATAATTATTTCTTCTAAATAATTTACCTATGAATAATTATGTTTACTATTTTCATTCTTGGAGAAAACAGATGGAAAAACAAATTCTTTAGAGTAACCAAAGAAAAAAAAGTCCAAAGTTCATGTTTAGCTACGTGAATAGGGTAATTTTCATTGTTTTTTACCTATATCGCATAAAAAAAAAATTATTTTATTTTACTCACGATTTTTAAGGAGAGTATTCATGATATAGTTTGTAATAAGGAAAATTTAAGAATTACTTGTCAAAAATAAAAGAATGAAATCAAATGGGGAGAATTCACCGACACCTGAATGTCTTTGGAGGAAAAGATATGCGAATGTTGGATGTTCTTTTTGATTCTGGGGCATCTCAATCAGTAATTAATAAGAGAGTGGCAGATGTTATCAGCATTCCAATTCCATTACCAAATCCAATTAATGTAATCCTTCCTAATAATGGAAAAAAAGAAATAACTCATACTTGTACATTCCACACAAGTATTGATGATTCACAAATAAGTGATAGTGCTTTAATTATGGAAGATTTAGGTGATGTTGATATGGTAATTGGAGTTCAAACTATGCGTCGATTTGGAATGATATTACAATTTAATGAGGAAAATGATGAAATAATCATTTCGAAGAAACATGAAAAAGTTTTTCTGTTTAAATTAAAATTTTTCTCATGTTAGATAGTCCAAATAAAATTTCTTACAATTAATTTATAAAAATGGGAGTTTATAGGATAAGGTATTGAA
>CAYPTZ010000518.1:0-3334 GCA_964413395.1 uncultured archaeon
AGTTCTTACATAAACAAGGGAATTTGATTCAATTTCTTTTTTTATTCCAAATATTTTTAATTAAAATAAATTAACAACAATTTCCTCTTTGAAAAATATCAGGTAGAACAGGCGTTTGCATAAAAATAAAGAGGGAGTTGCAGCCGGCAACATGTCGGCCAAGGAATATCGAAATTCATATAAAACTGTCAAGAATGATGTTTTATAATCTTATTCGGGTGAGATTAATCTCAGTCGTTTTTTGAAGAAAGCGACAAAAATAGATGCCCATTTCTACCTAATTTTATCTAAGAGTTGAAATTTTTAATTATTTCCATCATATTTTATATTTTACTTCCCAGAACAAATAATATTGCATGAAATTTATTATATATCTGAAAAAAAATAAAAGAAATCTTTATATTAACAAATATGTATTTTTAGAATATTTCCTTTTTTTTTTGCATTAACTCAAAAAAATCCAAAAATAGTAAGACAATATTGTAAATATTCTAAAACTTAGTATTTTCAAATGAAAATACTTAGTGAAAAAATTATATTAATAAAGGTGGTCTAATTTTTCTCGAATACTTGAAAGATTCTTTTCCTCAGATTCAGCTTCTGAAATTAGGTTTAATGCCCGATAAGAATCAATTAAAACTTCAATACACTTTGATTTTAATTTTAAATGCTCTATATCAGTATTATTCAATTTATCTATCGCCTCAAGTAGGTATTTCCTTGATTTTTCTGCTTCCTTTTTATTATAGAGATACATTTTACTAATTTCAAAAAGAACTTTTGGATTGACATCATCATCATCATTATTTTTGTAAGTAATAGCTTTTTGGAGTGATTGAAATTGTTTTGCTTCGTTTTGCTTCAATCGATAATATTTTGAGCGCTCATAATAATAAATCGCATCAAATTCGGAATAATTTTCTTTTTTCTTTAAAAATTCCTTAAAATATGTATTAGCTTTTACTAAATCATTCGTTTTCATATGCAATTTTGCCATTTCAATAAAATATTTAATGAATAATTTATCAATTTCTTCATCTTGTGGGAGTGATTTTAAAAAACTATTTAGTATTTGTTGATGTTCATGAATTTTCAAGGAATTAGAATTCATTGTATATGAATTTATTAATCCAATATGAATTCGAATGATGTCAGATATTGGGATTTTTCCAGATTGTGCTAATTCTAACGCTTCCTTAAGATATGTTATTGATAATTCAAAATTTTTACTTTCATATGCAATGTGATTTAATCTGAATAATACCGTCACTTGACCTAAAATATGATGAAATTTCTTCAACCTAAATAATACATTGCCTAGAATAATTTCAGCTCTTTTGAAATTCCCTTTTTTAACAAGTAATTTTGCAAAAATATAATCATCAACAGTACTCGTTTCTTCCAGAGAACAAGGAATGCTTTCAAATAAAAAATTATCTCGATGACCAAGATTTTTAGTTTTTTTTGCTTCATATGCTAATTGAGGTAAAAAAAGAGAAGGGAGATTTAACTCAGGGGCATATTTTTGAAGAAACTGGATATAACTAAAAGATTTTAAATCCTGAGATTTGATAATATTTTCATCTTCTAAAATAGGAAATATTTTTTTAATTAAACCTCGACAATAGACAATCCAATCATAAATGAGATAATTACATTTGAAATTTTGATTTTTAAATGCTTGATACCACAAATTCAATGAATAAGATTCTAAAGAAGTGCGAATCCAAACATTATTAAAGGTGTAATCGCGAGCATACGATATGCATCCAGGTTCTTCTAACAGATAGGCATCAGGTTCACTTCTCCGGAATAGCACAACTAAATTTCTTTTATCATATGGAATTCCTTCTGATAATTCAGGTGGAAAATCATTTGAGGGTTGTAAATGGAAATCATGATAAATATCTAAAACATCCTTTGATAATAAAAGATTATTTTCATCAAAAGTTTGTTTATTATTCAGAATATTTTGTCTTATTTGTAAATAATGTTCTTTTTCTTTTAATAAAGAATTATTATAAGTCACATTTGGAGAAGAAAATTCTTTTGAGACTATAGTAGTAATATCTTTCATAAATGGTTCAAAATTAAACTCATAATTATAAGAATCCTCTTTTAATAAGGTATTAACAGTGTCTCTAAAACCAATTGCTAATTTTCTGATTGAAATTTCAAAATTCTGATCTAACCAACGTGGTCGAATAGTAATTGAAATTTGAAAAGTGACTAAATTAATAGGGACAATAAATTCTATTGGAATTTTAATTGGGATTTTAGCACTTATAATAGCTGTATATTCAGGTTCTTTTGTAATACTGTATAAAAAGATATTATTTTCTTCGTCATTTTGTTTAAATCCCTCTTTTTCAAGGATTTTTTTTAGTTCTAATAGTTGGTTTTTTGAAAATGATTGCAATTTCTTTTCTCCAAATAATATTTCATTTGTAAATTTAAAAAAATTAAGTTGTTGTGTGTAATAAACCAGAAATAAACATCATAATACCTCCAAAAATTAACAAAAAGGTAGAAATTTTAGGTAGTATGTCTAGAGGGATTAAAGTCATATCTGTTAAAGTAACAGCACCAATAATTAAAAACAACAAACCAATTGCAAAAATTGCTCCACCATATAATTTTGCAAATTTCCTAATTCGTGTAAGAATCATATGTTCTTCAATTCTTGATTCAGCAATTCGAATATTTTTTTCCATAGTTTGTAATTTTTTTTTCCCCGTACCTAACAATTTCTCTGCTTCTTTAAGGGCTTTATCTGTGTTATTTTTTCTTTGTAATAATTTTTCTAAGTCTTCTGTACTATCTTTTAATTTATCTTTGATTATCTCTTTTTGTTCTTCAAATTTTTCTTTCTTTATTGTAATATCTTTAAAATTATCTTCATATTCTTTAAATCTATTATTCAATTGTGATAAAATAACTTCATTACCATCTATTTTTTCAGTTAATCGCTTATCAATAGATGTTTTTATTTCCACTTTCTCTTTTAATTCCTTTAATAATTGCTCACGATTTATTATTTCAGAATTGATTAATTTATGGTATCCTTTCAAATCCTCAAGCTCCTTTTCTTTCTTGGGGATTGTAACCTCAAAATCATTTTGCCTTTCTGAAATTTTTTTAAGATTTTCTGTTCTATCAAATATTTTTTGTTCAATTTGATTGAAATATTTTTCTCTAATCTGTATTGATTCCTTTACTTCATTTAGCTCATTTTCTTTATCATGATATTCATTTTTTATCGATTTTATTTTTTCAGATAATTCGATTCGTTCATTTTCCAATTTTTCCAGATGATCTTTTTTATTAGTGATTT
>CAYPTZ010000519.1:0-3313 GCA_964413395.1 uncultured archaeon
AATTAATTTCGCCATTTCACTTGTTAAAGTATCAATTCTTATAGAAGGAATAGAAAATTGGATTTGATTATTATTAAGATATTTACATAATTCAACAAAATAAGGATGATCCGTAACTGATGAACCTATAAGAACAATTTTATTAATCTTGCTTAATTTTGTGCTTTCTAAGATTATTTGTTGTAATTTGACTAATTTTCTGTTCCTAAAAGGCTTCAGTGTTGCCCCAGTTAAACAAAATTTACAGAAATGAGGACATCCACGATTCACTTCAATAAAGATAGCTTCTCCAAATGGCATAATATTTTTTTCATGGGTGTCAAATTTTTGTAAAATTTGGTTAATTGGATGTTCAATCTCATTCAAATCTTTAACATGAACTCGAGTTATTGTATTAATTTTTTGACCATTAATATTTTTTGCAGGAATCCAAAAACCTGGAATTTTATTTAGAAGAGTTAAAAACTCTAATTGAATATCTCTATAATTAAGATTTTTTATATTATTACTTGAATGAAACCAACCATTTATAAAATTCTCAATCGCCGGTTCAAATTCACCAATAAAAAAACCTTCAATAATTCTTTCCAAAGGTAATGGATTTGAACGAATTACAGGCCCTCCAGCAATAATAATTGGATAATCGGATTCATTTTCCATAATTAATTTCTTTTCTGGATCTATTACACCACTAATCAGAGGATTTGGATACAGAAAACGTTCTCTTTTTAAAAAGGGAATATTTGCATTATCTAGAAACCAGAATAAATTTTTATAATCAAGCTCATATGAAATTGTAAAAGCAATAATATCAAAGGATGTTAAAGGCATTTGATTTTCAATGCTTCTTAAAATTGGATTTTTGTTCCCTATTGGATTAAAAATAAGATTTGAAGATTTATTCCCCCTAGATTTGAATTTATTTATTCTTAAGGGGGAATCATTTAAGGGTAAAAAAAATCTTTCACAAATAACGTTAGGATATCTATTCCACAGAGAATATAGTGTTTGAATAGTTAAACCTGCCATTGATGAATATGAATTTGGATATACTAGCGCAATTTTCAAATGATCATCACGCCATGGTTTTTTCATCAGGTTTTGTTCTTTCATATTTCATCAAAAGATTCTTTTTTTTTGTTTCATCACAAGAATAATCTTGAAAGAGGACTATTGTAATCTCAAGAAAAAATTTTCCAATTTTTTTTTTTAATCTCTATTATAAAAATACAAATTTCAAATCTAAAGTTTACATTTCTTTATAAAGAATCTTTTTTCGTTGTAAATATCATAATGCAAGAGATATATATTCTAGAATTTTAAGGTAATAATTACAGGAATATATTTTAAAACTTAGAATTTCGAGGATGAATAGATAATACAGTACAACAAATTTGTAGTATAACTTTGTTTCGAATATTACAAGAATATTACAAAAACTTTATTAGAACATTTCTAATAAATACATAAATAATAAAAAAAGGAAGAAAAAAAATGAATCCACTAAGATTTCAAGATGAGGCCGAATATTATGATAGAATAATTCGTAATTATAAAGAAATCAAGGCAGGTAATAACAATAGATCTTTTGAAACGTTCGCTTATCGTGAAATAATTCTTATTCTAAAAGAATTAAAAGAACTCGAAAAAGAAAATGATGAAATTAACCAGATTTTTAATAATTCACTTATACTAATTTTAGCATTACTTAATAATGGAAGCAGTGAAAATTATTTTTGTTTTTCAGAGCTAGATAATATCCATAAACAAAAAATAAAGGAAGTAGTAATTCAATCAATATATATATAATTTTAAATAGTCATTTTTACATGAATTTTATTTATTTCTTTGTATCCATTTAATTAATAAATTAGTACATTTTTGAATTTCAGCTATTGAGACCACTTCAGGAATATTATGACCCGCTAACATTGGTACTGCCAATAATATAGATGGGATTCCCAAAGTTTGTTGAATTTTTCCTGAATCACTCCCATAATAATGAAAAACACCATGTTGAATAGGAATTTTTTCTTGTTCTGCAATATTTGAAAATTCCTTTGCTAAATTATAATCATAAACATTTCTTCCATTAAAATCAGCCCATACAACAATTGGTCCACCTTTAAATTTACAATTTGAATTGATAGAATCTTTATCACTTTCAACAACTCCAAAATCTACACTCACGGTTAAATCAGGTCGTAATTCAGATGCGACTTTTAAAGAACCTTCACAACCTATTTCTTCACGAACTGCTGCCAAAAGTGTGATTTTAATATTATTATTATTATTGAGATTAGAAAGATATTTTGCAATATCAAGTAATACCATTAAGCTAATAATATTGTCTAATGAATTTGAAAGAATTATATCTTTATCAATTTCAGAATTAAGATATTTTGTATAACCCTCAAATACCACAGGAGAACCAACATGAATCCCTTGATTAATTGCATCTTCAGCATTATCAACACCTACAAACACTTCTAATTCATGGATCTTAGGTATTTTTTTTTCACGAGCAGAGGGAGGTATAGCATGAATTGTTCTACCTAATATAATTCCATTAATCCAATTACCTTTCATTGTAAGTATAGATTCACCACGAGAGATAAGCCATCTATTTTCAATACCACCTCGAGATTGAAGTAAAAGACGTCCATTTTTCATTATTTTATAAACAGTGGCGCCTATTTCATCTAAATGTCCAATTATCATTATATGAGGGATCTTAGATTTTGACAAAGTCTTAGGAGAAAATTCGAGAGTAACATTACCAATATTATCAGTCTTTATTATATTTTCTGGAATATTATTTTCTTTTAATATATCAATGAATTTCATAGCTCGATTTGCTTCAATTCCAGAAGGAGCGCGTTCTGCGGCTAATATTTTTATATATTTATATATTTCTTCACTTGAAATAGGACTATATTCCATAATTAAATCAATATACTTTGAATTATTTAATTTTCTCTTTTAAAATATTTTAGCAATTTTTAATAATATGAAAAAAAGTTCATCGATATTATTATTTTGAAAACCGGAAATACAAAGGATAAAATGTTAAATTTTTCATTAAATACTCAATTATTGTAAAAAAAAAATGATTATGAATGTACTATATATTAAATTAAACAAATTCCGAATTAAATCACTCTTTTTTATCCGTTGAAATGATATGAGTCTCTCCTTTAATTTTTCCTAACTCATTGATCGTATAATTTTTTTTATCATTCAATTCGTCAAGAGTATGGACATATAATATCGTAATATATGAATTATTAAGATCATTCACAATTACATTCGC
>CAYPTZ010000520.1:0-3309 GCA_964413395.1 uncultured archaeon
GAAAACATGTCAAATTATTTTAATATTAACGTTCCTTTTGAAAGGAGAGAAAATTTGACAGTCTATGAATATAGACTTAAATATATTGCAAATCAATTTGGTATTGAATTAGGGAAACCAGAATTACAAAATTTAGCAATAGAAGCACTTCGTGCTTGGGAAAAAACTCTAATAATAAAGCAAACAACAATAGAATTACTTCAAAATCTAAAATTATCTAAAATTATTGCCTTGATAACCAATTTTGATCATCCTCCATTTGTTTACTATTTGTTAGAAAAATATAATTTGGGGAAATTATTTAAATCTATCATTATTTCAGGTGAATTTGGATTAGAAAAACCAGATGGTGCCCTATTTTATCAAGCTTTAAGTGACACTTTTTTATTACCTAATGAAGTTATATATGTGGGAGATTCAATTGAGCATGATATTAATGGTGCATTAGCCATTGGAATGATTCCTATTCATAAAAATACAAAAAGAAAGGATAGCATAAAAGAAAGCGAATTAAAAAAAGAATATATTATAAATGATTTAAAAAATTTACCAGATATGATTAAAAAGATAGAAATGGAAAAAATATAACTAATTTGATTTAAATAAATAAAGACATATTAGATCTATCACTCGCACCGAGCATGGTTGCCACTCCACCAATAGAAACTCCCTCAATCAATTCTTCTTTTTTTATTCCCATGAGATCCATTGTCATTTGACAAGCGATTAGATTAACACCATTTTTTAAAGCAGTATCCATAAGCTCAGAAAGTGAAGAAATGTTATGCTTTTTCATAATTCGCTTTATCATTGCAGTCCCCATTCCCATCATTTTCATTTGAGATAATTGAAGTTTTTTTGATCCTCGAGGCATCATTTTTCCAAACATTTTTTCTATTAAATTTTTCTTGACTTTAACTTTTTTAGGTCTGCGAAGAATATTCAATCCCCAAAATGTGAAAAATAGATTAACTTCTCTGCCCATAGAAGCAGCACCATTGGCGATAATAAATGTTGCAAGAGCTTTATCAAGATCATCACTGAAAACAATAATATTCTTGCCTAGAGGAATATTTGCCATATTGGAATTTTGAGTAGATTTTATAGGATTTTTTTTGATGAATGCAGTTGTTTTTCCTTTACTGGTTGAAATATTAATCAATGTATTATTTGTGCTCTCACTCCAGACCTTAATATCTGAAATAAATCCAGGATCTGTTGCAGTAATTTTAAGAATCTCTCCATTATTAATCGATTTTAATCCATTAGAGACTTCCATGATAGGTCCAGGACAAGCTAATCCGCACGCATCTATATTAATTATTGCATCAATATTCTCTTCATCAGTTGGTTTAGAAGATATTGCATGAATAATATCATTTGTTTTGACACTTAAATCATCAAAGACGTTCTCATTTGATTGCTTTTCATGAACTATTCTATAAGCTTTATACCCACCACTTAAATTCTTTACATTAAAACCATTTTGTTTCAATATTCTACTAGCGTAATATCCACGTTGTCCTGCTTGGCAATAAACCACAATATTTTTTCCTATCGGAATTTCGGTTATTCGATCTCTTAATTCTTCTAAAGGAATATGAATCGATTCTGGAAATTTCCCAAGTTTTGATTCTATATTTGTTCTTATATCTAAAAGTACAGTTTTATTATGATCAATTTTATCGATTTCATCCCAATAGAGAACTTCCATATCTTTTTTAATGATATTTCCTGCAACAAATCCAGCAATATTTACAGGATCTTTTGCCGATGAATAAGGAGGTGCGTATGCTAGCTCTAATTCAGCTAAATCATAAACCGTCATTTTAGCTCTAATTGCAGTGGCAATTACATCTATTCGTTTATCTACTCCAACATATCCAACTATTTGTGATCCTAAAATAATTCCAGATTCAGGTGAAAATAATAATTTTATTGATATAGGAATTGCACCAGGATAATATCCTGCATGGGAAGAATTTTGAGTATATGATTTAAGAAATGGAATATTATATTTAGTTAACGTTTTTTCATTATTTCCAGTAGTTGCGATAGTCAAATCAAAGATTTTTACGATTGAAGTGCCTTGAGTTCCATGATAAATTGAGGGTCTATTACAAATATTATTGGCAACAATACGTCCTTGCTTATTAGCCGGCCCAGCTAAAGGTATTAATGATTGATTTCCATTTATATAATCGACTACTTCAATTGCATCACCAATTGCATAAATCTGAGGATCTGATGTTTCAAGTTTTTCATTTACTTTTATTCCACCCAATTTCCCAATTTCTAAACCTGAATCAAGAGCCAATTTTATTTCTGGTTTAACACCAATTCCAAAGATTACCATATCTGTTCTAATTTTTGTTCCGCTATTTAAAGTTACAATAATATATTTTTCACTTTCTTCTTCAAAGGATTTAATTCCATCATTTAAATATAATTCCACACCATGAGATTTAAGTTGTTGATGAACATAGGATGCCATTTCATAATCTAATGGACTCATAACTTGATTTGCTAATTCATTTACAGTGACCTTTAATCCTCTTTCTACCAAATTTTCCGCCATTTCTAATCCAATGAACCCTCCTCCAACAATAACTGCATGTTGAGGTTTATTCAAATCGATATAATTTTTAATCGCTTCAGAATCAGGGATATTTCGGAGTGTAAAAATTTTAGAGAGATTTATACCAGGGATAGGGGGTTTAAAAGGAGACGCTCCTGGAGATAATACAAGATGATCAAATGATTCAGAATAAATATTATTATTTGATTTATCATGGATTTCAATAGTTTTTGTATTTCGATTTATGTTAATAACTTCAGATTTTATTCGAACATCTATATTAAAATTTTTTTTCATTTTTTCTGGTGTTTCGACTAATAATTTTTTTCTATTTTCAATTATATTTCCAATAAAATAGGGTAAACCACAATTTGCAAAAGAAATATAATCCCCTCTTTCTACCATAATAATATGGATTTTTTCATCTAGACGACGAAGTCTAGCAGCACATGAAGCACCACCAGCAACTCCACCAATAATAATGACTTTTTTTTTATTCACAATATTCACAATTGATAGATTTTAAAAAAAACAAGGTCAATGAAAATATAACGATTTGCATTATAATTGCACAACTATTTCCTAGTTTATAGTTTTAAAAATAAGTTTTTTTATATTTTATATAAATTTATTATAAATTTGAAGGATTTTAGCTATTAATATTAAATTATAAATAAAAAAAATGCAAAATTGAAGTTTTTTATATGAATAATAATGCTTTTTTATGTAAA
>CAYPTZ010000521.1:0-3309 GCA_964413395.1 uncultured archaeon
TTTATTTTTGAGAAAAAAACTTTATTTTAAAAATAACTTGTAGACTTAAGAATTAGATTTAATTCATGTAGGAAGTCTATTCCGAGATATTTGCATAGATGGAGATGAGTTATATGTAGCCGAAGAAGTAGATGGAATTCGAACTTTTAACATTTCTAATCCATCAGATATCATATTATTAGACCATTTTGACACGGATGGCGCTTTTAGCATTAAAGTACAAGGTGATATTGCGTATGTTGCGGATTCAGGAGAAGGATTGATGACATTTAATATTACAGATCCCAGTGATCTTATTTCAATAGATAATTTGACAATTCCAATAAATACTTATTCATTAGCTTTAGATGAAAATCTTGCTTATATTGCATGTAGAGATGATGGATTATATATTGTAGATATCTCCGATCCAACAAATCTTGTTCTAGTTAGTACATATTATTCCAATTTATGGATTTATGATATTGCAATTAATGGGAATAATGCATATATTTCAGCTCTCCATGATGGTATTATTTCAATTGATATTACAAATCCCCATAATATCATAGAACTCGATCGAGTAGAAACCTCAGGAGGTGCTTTCTCTATTAAAATCTCCGGGAATTTGGCATTAGTTAGTAGTTATAATATTGGTATGTACATATATAATATTACCAATCCTTTTAACATAATGAAATTAGATGTGTGTTATAATGTAAATGGTCATTCTAACATTGCTGTATTTGGAGATTTAGTGTTTGCTTCATATTCTAATTCAAGTTATACTTATGAATCAGCAGGAATCTGCGTATATAAAGTTATGCAACCAACTACTTTTACTTTATTAGATTTGTATATATATTATGACCCCAGTGGAGTTGAAGTAATAGGTGATGTTGCATATGTGTTAACCGCTTTAGGTGGATTGGTCACTTTTGATGTCTCAAACCCTTTGAATATCCAAATTTTAGATAATATTACTATTGGAGGAGAAGATAGTGAATATTCTGAAAATTTAGTAATTGATGGTAATACAGCATATATTGCGAATATGCATAGTATTGCTTCGATCAATATTACAAATCCTTCCAACCTAGAAATTTTAGATCAATATATAAATAGTACTACAATAAGTGAATATGCAATTGATCTTGAATTAAGTGGTGATTATCTTTATGTAACTAATAATGTGGATGGTATTATTATTTTAGATATTTCTGATCCAAGTAATATTACTTATATATCATCATGCAATACGGGTCAAGCAGTAGGAATAGAATTAAAAGGAAATATATTATATGTTGCAGAAAATACATATGGAATATTATCGATGGATGTTTCTAATCCATATTCTCCGACAATTCTTGATACAGTTCCCTCTTCGAATAATCCTAAAGATATTGAAATTGATGGTAATCTTGCATATGTTATAGGAAAAAATGTTATCGAAGTTTATGATATTTCTAATCCATTTAATTTAATCTTTATCTCTAATTATACTGAAGGTCTTGAAGATTATAATGAAATAGAAATTAGTGGTGACATTTTATTTGCAGCAAAGGCATATGAAGATTTAATTGCAATAAATATTTCTAATCCATGGCAGTTAAGTGTCATTAATTCATTTACTCATATAAGTGGGGCAAGAGCTTTAGCAATAGCAAATGATATAATATATGTAACATCATATAATAATGGATTATTTGCTATAAAAATACGAGAATTCATATTACCCCCAAAAGCACCAGTTCTAGCACCTATAACAACACCAAACTATAATGGTGAAATCCATCTACAATGGGATTTCAATTCCTTGGTGCATAATTATTCTATTTACCGTTTACCAAAGTGGACCCCCTTCAATGAATATAATTTAGTAAATCATGCTGTTAAAGTCACTTCAGGAATTGAAACAAATTCATATTACGATTTATCTTGTCCTGATGGTTATTGGCATTATGCAGTTATTGCAGTAAATGAAAATGGAGTCTCATTAATATCCAATAGTCAAGATGTAAGTGTAGATTTAAGTCTTCGAGCCCCTACACTCAATCCAATCACACCTAATTTAAATATTAATGGTTGCATACTTCTTACATGGAATGAGATCCCTGTAGCGAATAATTATCGTGTATACCGATACAACAATTGGATTGTAGATAGTAATTTAGCTAGTGCGACATTGATTGCAAGTGAAATTCCTTCTGATCAAACTTATTTTATAGATTGTGAAAGACCAGAAGGTAGATGGTATTATGTGGTTCTATCAGAAAACACAACTGATATATCACCTTTATCAACATGTCAATGGGTTGATGTCGATTTTCCTGCCCCTTCTGCCCCTATAGTGAATCCAATCCTTCCAAACCAAAATACAAATGGGAGTGTAAAAATAACTTGGAATAATGATCCACTTGTGAATACATATAATGTATATCGAAATAACGAAGTACCATCAAGTAATAATTTTGGTAATCTTGTAATATCAAGTTATACTGGTACATCTTATACCGAGAATAATGTACCTGAAGGAACTTGGTACTATATAGTGGTAGCTATTAATGAAAATGGGACATCTCCGATATCAAATGCAGTAAATGTAATGGTGGATATACCAAATAGTGAAAGTTCCATTAGTGGATTTGATTTAGGATTTATTTTCTGGATGAATTTACTAATGATCTCAATAATATCATTATATATTCGTAAGAGATTACAAAATCAAAAATATTAATGGAATAAATTTTAATTTTTATTTTTTTTATTTTTTTGCAATTCTGGTCAATTTAGGGAATTTATTATTCATACTATTGTATTTTAAATCAGGGGTTCGAATTCATAAAAAACAATTTTGAATGATCCATTAACTGCCATTAAATACACCCTTCGTTCACTTAAAACACAAATGAGAGAACCAATGGCCAAACCTATTGAAAAAATTACACTTCCTATTATGTTTATTAGTGGTGATAATGATGCATTATTCTCTAGTCCATATACTCGCTCACTCTATGAACGAATACACCATAAGAAAAAAAAAAATAGTTTTTGTAAAAGATGCAGCACACCTACTTTTTCATGAGAGTACTCAAGTTTTAGTTGAAGAGATGAAAAAATTTATTCAAAATATTATATGATAAAATTTTTTTCTTTTTTTAATATTAGACAAATAAATTCACACTTAATATATTTTTTAACTGGTAATAGAATAAAACTTGTTATTCAAGCACCTAAGAAATTTTCCAATTAAAATATTCATGAATACCAAGTTATTTATATGAGGTTCTATCAAGATTAATATATTTTATAATTTTGGGATTTTTGTGA
>CAYPTZ010000522.1:0-1182 GCA_964413395.1 uncultured archaeon
CGTATTGACCCTTCGTCCGGTTCGTCCCAAACGTTGCAAATAAGAATTGACCGATGGTAAATTATCGCATTGTATTACACTATCAAGGTTGCCAATATCAATACCCAACTCCAGAGTAGATGTTGCGGAAATTACACATTTAAGATTATTTTTCATTTTTTCTTCAGCTTCTTCTCTAATTAATTTTGAGAGGGAACCGTGGTGTACTTCTGATTTGATATTTACTAATTCTAGATCACGTGCTAACATTTCAGCCCCTCGCCTGGAATTACTAAAAAATATAGATTTTCCAACATGTGCGAATGACGAAAGTGATTGGCGGTATTTTTCATTAAAATCTTCGTCATCCTGATCAAAGTAATGTACCTGGATATTGACCTTTTTCCTCTTGCTGTTTACTCGAACAACCTGTTTTTCCCGGCTGCTATTGCCAGAAAGCCAGGATAAAACCAAATCCGGATTACCGACAGTTGCAGATAAGCCGATTCGCTGAACTGTATGCCCGGAAATATTATCAATTCTCTCAATCAATGATACGAGCTGTGCCCCTCGGGAATTATCAGCAAAATAATGAGCTTCATCGATTATAATGGATTCAATATTCGCAAAGAGTTCCCGTGGATTTGCTTTTTTGCTGAGGAGTAAAACCTCTAAAGATTCAGGAGTGGTCAGCATGATATCAGGCAAATCTTTTAAGGCATTTTTTCTTGAAGCACGCGAAACATCTCCATGCCATTTAAAAGAGGAAAGACCGCATGCCGATGCCCAGTTATCGACACGTTCATCCAGATCGTTTAAGAGCGCCCGCAGAGGCGCAACAAAGATTGAACGAATTCGATATTCTACTGAATCATTTTTTAAGAGGTTGGAAATTATTGGCAAAAGTGAAGCCTCTGTCTTTCCTCCGGCAGTAGGAGCCAGTAAAAGTACATTTTTTCCGTCAAGAATCGGAGGTATAGCGTTTCTCTGAATATCGGTGAAGCCGCTTCCCCTCCAATCTTTTTCTATTTTTGTTATTAAGCGGGGATGCAATAAATTTAATAATTCTCTATCATTATTCATTGGTCAATTCTATTTGAGGCAATATTACATTTAGTTCTGTTTCTGGATTTTTTTGTAATAGATCGAGTGTTTTTATAATTCCTTTCAATAATTCTCTTGGTTTTACTTTTATTTTACCAA
>CAYPTZ010000522.1:1192-3306 GCA_964413395.1 uncultured archaeon
GTTTCACTTAAATATGTGGTAATTTGGTTTAATTGGTTATCATTGATACGCTTTCGGGCATTCCATTTATAGCCTTTACCGTGGAGCTCCAGAATTTTACGTCCGATTAAATTTACACCATCTTCATCAAGCGCTCTTAATTTGATGATAGGTTGACGAATATTTCGTCCCTTTACATTCTTTGGATCGGTAATTCGTTCTTCCAGGGCCTTATATTCACTGATCCCTTTTCGGTCCTCAAAAAATTCTGTTGTGCCTGTAAAAATAAACATGGAATTCTTGTAAATCCCACTAGCAACATCATCCAGAATAGCGCGTATATTTTGATAGGACTTTAAACGTACAATTTTATTAGGGTTTAACCGAATGGTTTCAGCCTCATCAAAGATCACTAACGTACCTTTGAAGCCATTGTCCTTTATTAGAAATAATAACCCTTGTAAAAAAGTATAGGAATCATCATCGGAAAATTTCCCTTTCAGACCCAGCTCTTTTGCATAGATTCGACTATTAATATTATCATTTCCGCGCAGCCAATCCACAACTAGTTTTGTTTTCTCCGGTTTTTTTTCCAGTTTTGCTATAGCATAGGTAGCTACAGCAATTGCAAAAGCGGAATTTAAATTTTGTGATTTATATAGTGCATATTCAATAGATTGCTTAAATTTTTGAATAATTGCGGAATCAATTTTTGACTGGTAGTTTATACCTTCGACTTTCTTGAAACGTTCAAATTGATTGTAACACCAAGTGTCGAAAATTTCTATAAAGCCCGAACCTTCGCCGCTCTTTGGCGTTTTTAAATTACGGGTAAGTTCACAGTACAGTTCCCGGAATTTACCAGGATTAAGATTTGGATTGATAATAACCTGGGAAACCACAAAATTTTCCTTAAGAGCCAATTCACGAAGCCTTCCCATCAAGAACGTCTTTCCGGAACCATATTCACCTTGAATAAACCTGCAACATGAACTATTTCCTTCGACTTGAGCAAGCCCCTGGCGTAATTCAGCAATCTCTTCATCTATTCCTGTTGCTAAAAGCTCCAGTCCATTTTGAGGAACAACTCCATTGCGTAATGAATTTATTATATCTAATTCAATCATCATTCAGCACCGGTTAGTTCATAAATGCAATGATCGGAAATATGTTTTATCTGAACCGGATTTTTTCCATTTTTAAATAATTTCTTAATCATTCCTTCCATATTTGTTCTGGCAAAATACCAGGGAATATTATACCTTGCGATTAATCGTTCAAATTCATTCTCGTTTATGGATTTAAGATCATACAGCCAGACTAATACAGTTTGTTCATGATCATCAAGATACCCATATTTACTCTGAATATCTGAAAAAACATCACTTGATTTTTTTCGCAATTCAGAAATCGGGTTTGAATCAATAGTTGATTCTTTTATTAATTCTTCAGGAGAAAGTTCCTCTTCCATTGATAATTCAGGTTTTTCATGCTGTAAATTTATTTTCAACAAGCGGTCTACTTTATCACTCTTTGTGCCTGATATTTGGGTACCAGCTTTATTGCACATATCGTAGAGTTCAGCATTTGAGAGAGAGTTTAATAGAGACCGTTCATTGAACCGACCTTCCCATAGATTATCAATTTTTCGTTCTTTATTACCACTCTTCCGCAATCCTTTACAAGAAGATGCAATATTATATAATTGTTCACTGGAAAGCAGTGAAAATAATGCTTGAAATTGATTTTCGTTCATTATCTTTTCTTCCAAGGGAGGCGGAGTTTTTGTTTTCTCTTTCTCTTCCTTGAACCTGACGTCCTCATCATCCTCTATATAATCAATTAAATTAAGGACAACATCTTCCTTGCTACCACTAATCTGAGAGCCCATATCTCTCGCAAGTGAACGAATGGTTTCAATTGTACAGCACTGTAAAACTTTTGATGGAGTGATATAATTTTTCAATAAACGATCTATTTTATGTTGAGAGCTTCCACTTATAGGTAGTTCTTGTTTTTCCAATATTTCTACTAAATTTTGGTTACTTAAACCAGACAATAGTCTACTATATTGATCATCCGACAAAGCAAATCCCCATGCTTTTCTTATATGTTTGATTAGTGTTTCCGGGATA
>CAYPTZ010000523.1:0-3297 GCA_964413395.1 uncultured archaeon
ATGAATATTTGAATATTTTTGAGGAAATGATTTTGTCGGAATGTTAACTTGTAGATTTAAGAATTAGATTTTTTCATCTAAAGATATTAATTTTTTTAAAAATTTTTAAATACTATCAATAGGTATACATAAAAGTATGGAAGAAAAAAGAAAATCCGATATTGCAAGAATGCTTACAATAATTGCAGCTATAGTAATAATTGTATATGGAATACTCGGATTAATCAATGAAACTGTAGGTGGAGTTTTGGGTGTTGAAATTATTCCATCTTTGGATTCTTTACTTGCAGGAATAATAAGTATTGGGATTGGACTTTTAGTATTTTTAGTTACTGGACTAGTTAAACGAGGAGAGAAAAACTTAGCTTTTAATCCAATAACTTTAGCTCTACTAGCAATATTAGCAATAATATTTGGTCATATTACAGGTGGCGTTATATTAATTATTGCAGCAATGATTTTATTATTATAATTCTTTTTTAGTATCTTTTAATGTTATATTTTTTTAATTTGAGTAATAAGACTGAATAAATGGGTCTGTTGTAGTATGTACATATAAATTATCTTTAAGGTATTTAAGATTATTTTTCTCTTGACTTAAATCTAATTCGATTTTCTGAATTTGTGTTAAAATTCGATCATATAAATTAGTCCACTTAGCGAATTCTTCTTTGAGATTCTGTTTTTGTGAAAATTCGGACGAATTAAGTTGTTTTAGTTCTTGATCGATAGTAGAAACCATGTCTTTACAGTAAATTTTCTCTTTTTCTAATTTATTGAGGAAATGATAGGGTGAAGTGTCTTTTGAGTTTGTTCTTCTTTTCTGTGATTTCTCTAATCGAATTTGGCCTTTCATTTCATTTTGTTGGATTTGATAATCTCGATGATATTGACACAAGCATTGCCATAATAAATCTCGACATTTTTGAGTAATATATTTCTTATTGTAATGGGTTGGGTCATATCGCAATTTACCAATTGTCATTCTTGTTTCGATATCTTCAATCCAAATAGTCGCATTAATCTCTTGAGAGAGTTCAATAGTGCCAAAATAAGCTTCTATTAAAGTATGAAGATGTTTGGGAGATTTTTGTCTGATATAAAAATCTCGAATATTCTCCCCTAATGGACTTTCTTTGATAATTATTGAACCTTTTATGGGGGTAGAGTAAATTTGGGCATCTAAACCATAGCCATTACCGATAGTTTGTAAGTTCGAGTCCCAACCAATTTGTTTAATTTGAATAATCACAATAATATAAAGAGACATGAAAAGATATTGAAGATAAAGAGTCTTGTGATTTAATAAATAAATTAAAATCGAGAGCTTATGTGTGAGGAGGGCAATTAAAAGTAACATCGAATCCATAATAGTGATAATATGAAAATGGCGGATTTACCTAACAATGATCCAATAAACATATTGAAGGAAAATAATAGGGACATTCAAGAAAAATTTCCAAATTTCTCTTGATAGAAGATCGGATAGATTTTTTTAATTAATAAGGTAAATCAGAGGAAATATAAAGACAAAATAGTTTAGTGAAGGAAATGGACCAAGAAATCCCCCAAGGTAAAAAAAAAAAATCAAAACTAAAAAGTCATCATTGGGATGATAGGAATTTTTCTAGCCATTCCCATGGGGAGTTGGATCATTGACAAATTTCATACAACCAAATGGTGAAATCGAAAGAAAAGAGAAATTTTTTTTCAGATCTAGAAGTAACAGCTAAATGTTTTGCGACTGATTTTACTAATAACTCAATTTTGATATTTATGAAAAATATTTTGAAGAAACTAAATTTCACTCCTAGCTAGTTTATATACACTAATGTTTTTTTTTTTACTTGTGCATCAGAAATTAAGATCTTCATTTTATTAATACTTGATTTTGAAGAACATTTCGTTTTTCCAATTTCTTTGATGCCTCATTTAAAATTAAATTGAAGATGAATACAATGAAAAAACATAATACAAGACGGTTTTATATGAGTATTCTTATTTGGTTTATTCTCGCAACGACTTTTAATCCTATTAATTCCAGTCAAAATCAACCACTCTCTCAAGATTATGAGATTATCGCGATATATGGGACGGTAACTTATATCGATTTAGAAGGGGGCTTTTATGGGATTGTATCCTCAAATGGCAATTTTGATCCTCTTAACTTACCGATTGAATATCAACAAAATGGATTACCAGTCTATGTTGAAGCATATATACGAAATGACCTGATATCAATTCATATGTGGGGTGTTATCATTGAAATAATAGAGATACAAAGTACAGCCCCAAGTGAGCCTATATATGAATTTGGTGATGTAAATGATGATGGTTCGATCAATATTGTTGATGCTTTGATGACGGCCCAATATAGTGTTGGACTTAATATTCCAAATTTTTATGGACAAGTTGCTGATGTTAATTTAGATGGAAATATCAATATCGTTGATGCCTTGACAATTGTGCAATATTCTGTTGGGAATTTAGACACGATGCCCTGTCATGATCTTCCATTAATTGAGGGTACTTGGTCATTAAGCTATTACGATTGGCAAGATAATTTAACCAGGCAAGAATATGTCGAAATCATGAGAAGTGGAAACGAAATCAGCATATTTTCAATCACTAATAATGAAGCTTTAGGAACTGGAAAATTAATTGTTAATAATTTAGCACCCCCCAATAATCTCAAATCAGAGTATATCATCCAAGGGATAGACCTTCGAAATTTAGGTATATATAATATTTTTGTATCGAACATAAATAACATGGAAACCGAATTACCAATGGCTAAATCGTTTAATCCATGCATCTTTTCACGAGTCCGATCTTTTCTGGGTGAATTTCAAATGATTCCTAACCCAACTATATCAAATCCTTCGTGGCCTGGATTAATAGATGGGATAATTGAAGATAAAGAATATATACTAACTTTAGAAGGGCAATGGATTTTATCTGAAACACCAGTCGATTGGCCTGGTTATGATCCAAATTATGGTGACCTAGTGGAAATTATAGGATATGAAACAATTCAAATGGACCTTTTTGATCAACCATATTATGAAATCGAAGTCAGTCAGATTGAACCAGCTATTGGTCTATATAATATTGATATGACCCATAATGACACTCTTCAAGAGGTTGTTCAAGATTCATTCATCAAAATTGTACTTATTGAAAATCCCTCCACAGGTTATCAATGGTTTTATACTCTTCCTAATGCTATCACCCTAATTTCAGATATTTTTGTTCCTCCAGAAGAACCCCTTCCTGGATCTCCTGGAATTCATCCAG
>CAYPTZ010000524.1:0-3290 GCA_964413395.1 uncultured archaeon
TCTAATTTCAGCTGTTTATACCATCCAATTTTTTCACTCTGAATTTTTAAATTCATATAATCTGGATAAGAATATATTAAAACAAAATCGATAATAAAAGGTATAGTTGCTAATATGAAAATCCAATTCTCTGCAGGAATGATCAATATTATAACAATTGCCAATATTGAATTTAACGCTGAACCATAAAGGGACCATGATCTGGTCTTTCCATATATCAAAGATTTATAATTTAAAAGATTTTCTTTTTCCATCCATTTTAATTCCATTGCTTTATGAGTTCCAGATCGGAATGCTTCTCCCAAACCAAAAAGCATGGATGCGATTATTAGTAATAATACATTTTTCCCGAAGAAATAGAAAATAAATGAAAAAATATAGAATAAAAAACATAATAATAATTCATTTTTCATTCCATGTTTATCTGCTAAGATACCTGAAGGAATTTCAAACAAATAGGTGAATATTTCTCTAATCATTATAAAAAGCCCTATTTGAAGGAAAGTATAATTCCAATTTAGAAAAATCAAAATTATAAAAGGTTCAAAAAATTGTAAATTTTTAAAAAACCCATAGAATTTAAATTTCCATACTATTTTGGAACTATTAATCTTAGAAATTGCTGCTTTTTCATCAATATAATCTTCCATCAGTTAATTAGCCTTTAAAATTCATAAATTTGATAATTTCTTCATATATATCATTTGTATATTTATCCATAAATAAATTATGTCCTCCTTCTTCATAAAAACGAATAAATTTATTTTTATTCACCCAATTTTTATATATTTTTTCGGTTGAATAGTGATTTACTAAATGATCTTTTGTCCCTTGGAGAATTAAACAGGGATAATTTACTTTGCGAGCTATTCTAGGTGTTTTAATTATAATATTTAATAATTTTTTTAACATTCTTAATGACATCATTTTTAAACGAAATGGATTATTCCTTACGTAATCTGTATATTCAAGATAATATGTTTTTTCAATTTTTTCTGGATATATTCTCTGATTAATCTTTTTTTGAGTAAAAATATCTCCCATAGTTATAAAAGGATATAGTAAAAGTTGTTTACTATTATCTTTTAATTTAAAAATGGGTGAAATCAAAATTAATCCTTTTATATTTGAAATCTTATATTTATGGACAATTTGTATTGCTATTAAAGCACCTATTCCATAACCTAATAAATAAATTGGACAATCATATTTCAATTGATAATCAAAAATTAAATGTGAAATATCCTCATAAATATCATTGAATGAAGAAAGATCTCCCAATAATCTTCCTACTTGTCCCCCAGTTCGACCATGTCCTCTATAATCCATAGAGATTAACATAATTCCAAAAGAATTTAATGAATCTGCAACGGTGAAAAAAATATCTGAGCATTCATATGCGTCATGTAATGCAATTATTATTGCTTTAGGAGAATTGACAGAATTCTTTGTTGTCGCAGGCCATTCTTGTGAAAAAAATCTTAACCCTGTCTTTAATTCATACATGAATTCATGATGGTTCTTGTTACTATTACTTGGATTAACAATATTTCTTAAATCCTTTAATCTTTTATAATATTCTTTAATATTTTTTTCTGTAGTCCCTTTAATTTTTAAATATTGAACACTATAATCATTTTTCATTTTTAATCTCAGTTGATTACTTTTATACCTATTTACTATAATATTTTCTTCTTTTTATTTACTTTATTTTAATTGATAATGAAATACTTGGTTATCATCAAAATTTAATAGTATATGTAAATAATTCTCTGAATCTTGATATAAATATGAAAATTTTAAAGGATGATGATATTTTTTAGGACTTTTCCAAAATTCTGTAAAATTTGATAATGAATCATCAGAAATCCATAAAGTTGGAATAAATAATTTATTTTGATAGTTTGTCCCCAAGATTATCAATTTATTTGTTTCCTTTTTTTTTGAAAGAATTTTTAATACCGAATAATGCCCATTCGCTTCAATTAAATTATTTATAGGCTTTGGTTCATTCCATGTTGCACCTAGATCTTTGGATAATGCAAAATGAATACCTTTATGATTATTACTTTTAAAGTAGGTTTGAAGAAATCCGTCATTTCTTTCTACTAAAAACGGACAATAGCTTTTATTATTTGTAAATGAAAGATTTTCATTAATTCCTATATCTAATTCTTCTTCTGGTTCAATAGGTAACGAGATGCTCCATGTATTACAATTATCATTTGAAGTTAAAATGAATGAACGATTTATTGCAATATTGTCCAATGGCACCATTATGTTCCCTGCGTTTATACCATTTTTTAATATTGTGGGATATGAATTTATTTTCCAAGATTCATGTTCATGTGAAATTTTTTTCAATTCGTTCCAATCTTTACCATAATTAAATGATTCAGTGATAAATAGATCCATTAATTCATCCTTATTAATAATATTTAGCAGATGAATTAAATCGCCTTTATTATCATAAAATTGATTAAAGTAAGCTAATTTTCCTTTTTTTTTTATTATAGATGTTAAATTCGATGAATTTTGATTTAACGCATCTTCCCAAGAATCAGATTTGATCGATTTTAGTTTAAATTTCAAAATTTTGTCTTCATTTGATAAATATGTTAATAATTTATCCCCATTTGGTAATTCAATAAAACAAAATGAAAAAATTTTTTTTTCTTCAAGTGTAATTATTTCAGAAAAAATCTGCATAATAAATCCATTTTTTAATGATTAAAAGAGTTAATGAAAATTAAAAAAAAAAGAAGAAATTATTTCAAGTTTTAAAATTATTCTTATCTTATTCTTCTTTGACATTGTATCCTAACAACTGACATGTATGTATCTCTTTTTTGAGAAATTCACGAATAGCTAATCGAATAGCCTCTGATCTACTAGGAACTAGTCCGATTTTTTGAATTTTCTCAATATTTTTAACATAAATTTCAGGCAGCGCAATCGTGATGTTCTTCATTTTTTGACGCTCTAATACCATGTGAGTCCCTTCTTGTTTGAAAATATGAATTTAGAAAAATAATTGAAAGATTTGGCTAAAAATTGGGTAATATTCTATGATCAAACTGTATTTATATTATGTTTAATGCACTTATAAAATTTCTCAAAAAAAAACTCACATGGACATTATACAAAGATTTAATACCATTAAGGTAAGAGTGAAAATATACTTAGGAGTATTTTGGTTGAAATACAATAAAGAGGGTTTCCATTATATATTTAATAATTTAATTTAGATAAAAAATTATTAGTTGATAACTATAAAAACAAAAATGTTT
>CAYPTZ010000525.1:0-3279 GCA_964413395.1 uncultured archaeon
AAAAAGAAATCAAGTCTGAAAGCCATGTTGCCATTTTTTAATCACATTTTTTTTTTTAAACCTAGAAAAAGAAGGTTAAATTTTTTTCTTTAAAATTTACATAATCTAATAAATATTTTGATTTATTTTATTCAATCAAATTAGAACCAGTTTTAACTTAATTTTTAAAAAGGTATGATTAAAAAAACATAAAGAGTCCATTCGGCCCAAAAATTAATTAAATTAAATAAATGAATTTAAATATTGTATCTTATAATAGCCTTATTCAATAATTTAAAAACTTTTTCAATATTGATTTTAATATCATTCTTATTTTGACAGTTCTTAATGAAATAACTGTTTTTATTTTGGATCTGACCCCAGGGTTCCTTTGGTTCATATAGGGGAAATAATTTTCCAATTATTATATATAATTCGTTTTCTTTACTTCTTTAGTGATTCCTTGTGCCAGTGCATTCATCTTATTAAGGATTCAAACTATAATTCAATGCAAAATCATTTTTACTATATATTACATCAATTTAGAAAGATTTTTGAGGTTACCGAAAATGATATTATTCAGGATCTTTTTGCACTTCACCAAACACTTGAATTATGGTTAGAAAGGAAGAATCTATAATTGAAAATTTCTTTTCTCCGTAATATTTCTAATGTAGGTATGGGTTAAGAAAAAATTTTTTGTTCTCAATTTACATCCTAATATGAATTATCTACGATTTTTGCTTATTCACACAAATCACGCTAATAATTTGCCTCCTGAAGTTTTATTTGAAATCCTATCGATACCAACTTAAGATACTATGAAAACTACTTTTTAAAGAAGGTGTAACTCAAAATCAAAAAAATAGTTATTATCGGGGGAGGTATTGCAGGGTTATCAGCTGGCTGTTATGCGCAAATGAATGGATGTGAGGCTCATTTTTATGAGATGCACAATCTTCTAGGAGGGCTTTGTACTTCGTGGAACAGAAATGGGTATACATTTGATAATTCTATCTCCTGTTAGAAAAAAAAAATTTAAAAGAATTTAAGCTGAAAACTAATATGAAGGATAAAAATGAGTAAAAAAGTAAAATTTACGATTGCAACTTTTTTAATTGTTACTGCAATAGCTTTTCCAATCTTTGTTTCATCTCAAAAAAATCATGAGGTCCTAAATCAAAGTTTAAGTGACCAACAAACAGTGCAATTAGATTTAGCTGCTGGAACCTATAAAATAACCGTGAGGCATTATTTTGATACTTTGTATGAAGGGGATAAAGTAGGAACAGTAACTTTTGATAATAATATTTCTATGGAACAAAGAAGTGTTTCTTATCATTTATCATCTACTTCAGATTGGCAAGAATCGATATCTGATTCAAACACAATTACTCTTCAAGGAGGGGGCTATATTATAACGCTGGACCAAGAGAGTGGGGGAACAGGATCCAATACCATTATTATTGAAAAGCAGGGGATATTCTTGGATGTTTATCCTCAAATCATGGCAGGATCAATCCTATATGCCATATTTGCATTGTTAATTGGAATTGTCTTTTATATTAATGGTCGAGCTGACGAATAAAAGACTTTAGTAAAATATTTGACACTCTCAAGGTGTTCAAAATTGTAGATTTTTTTTTTGCTTTTAATATCGGAATTGTATATCTAATTTCTAAAGCAATTTAATTAAGATATTTAAGGCAGAATAGATTGAATGGAAAGTTATCTGGTAAATTTAAAATTCCTGCATTTGAATTATGCCACCCACTGATCTCAAAGCAGTCATTAGACCTGGAAGCAATTGACCGAATTAATTTTGAATTAACCCTTGAAATGCGTGAATATCTGGAAAAACACTTGCCTGCCCAATCTCCTTACCGAACCCTTATTACATTTTTTCCCGAATTTTCTCCTACCAAAAGCGATAAAATATTCATGCTCTGATAAAATTTTATATGGGTAAAAATCCCCTTCAATGGGAATCAATAAAATGCCCTAAATTAAGCGAACAAAAAATAATCTAATTGCATTCTAATAAAAATCTAATTTGTAAAAATATTGTACGTATTTCATGATTTTATTCCCCTTTGAATTATCAGTTTCAGAATACATAATAAAAGAAAGATAACAAAAAAAAAAAAAAAAAAATAATGTCCATTTCTTATGTTGAATGATTTCTGGTAGGATCTCATGAGTTATAAAAATCGAAAGAAATCGTCATTCCCATAAGGTTGTCCCTCTTCATCAATCCGAAACTTTTCACATAATAATCGTCCTTCCTCCGCTGTGATATAATATGCACTTGGATTTGCTCGTGCAGCAGCAAGGGCTTCATTTAGAGGTAAATTTCGAAATGGCGCTGGTTGTCTCGCATTCATATGAATCACATTAAAAAATGCGGGGATTAATTCAAATATTCCTAAAAAGGGATGTTCTGTCACTATACGCTCCGATTTGCTAATATATTTTTCTCCGTAAGCATCAGAATCATCATAAGTATACATGACCGCCATTTGCTTCGCGCGATACCCTTCAATCGCTAAATTCTTTTTTCCTGCATAGGCAGGGCTATACTTTCCAAGATGTTCAATGTGTACGATTTGGCCATTTGGTAACCGAATTCCCACATCTAATATACATTCTGCCTCTCTCCGATTAGGATTATTCTTTGGAGGGTTATCAAATTGCAAATTAATCTCCCTCATGGGCATTTGATCTGAGGGGAGATTCCGATAATATTCCCGATCGTATATTTCTTGCACTCCACTTTCTTCTCCTCCAATAAATTGATCTTCTGTTGTCAAACTATCAATTCGAAGATGAGTTGCCCAATATGCAATATATGTTTCCGGTCCTGAATCAAAATTAACTATTTCGGCTCCTTCTTCACCCATATAAGTATATCTGTTGTCAACATCTCGAGCTCCGATATATCGTTTAATTTCCTTAAAGTCACTTAATCTCCAATGATCAGTATCTGCTGTTAATTCAGTGCTTGACGGATTCCATTTCATTGTGCTTGAAATTTCTAGCATCGATTTCATATAATTATTGAAATCTGCTTCGATCAAATTTCCTTGCTCTGAAGATTGTCCTATTCCATAGAGTGATTTACTAAAGTAACTAAAAATTTCCATTATCCGAGCAAAATTATATGAAAAATGCCTCCATTTTCCAGCTCCTCCCTCTTTCAAAGCTGCAGTATTTGCACTTGGATCTGTCAACTTATTTAATGCACTTATCGTAAAATATTCATCTTGAATTGGGATCTGAGAAAGAATTGCTACAAAATTA
>CAYPTZ010000526.1:0-3278 GCA_964413395.1 uncultured archaeon
AATTTATTGAGGTAGTACCAGGAATATTAGTCTTAATAGGGGGGTTATTATTCATCACTCAAAATAAAACTGCAAGCCTAATTGGTGGTGTTTTGGTAATTTTAGGATTAATATTATTCCTTATAAATTTAGGTACATCTGAACCATTTGCTTCGTTAATGGATTCATTGGATGCAAGTTTTATTTATACTAATGAAACATTATATGGGATGCATATCGGAATAGGTTGGCTTATAACCTTAATAGGTGGAATACTTGGTACCATCGGTGGTATTCAAGAAGAATCCTAATTTTTTTTTTTTATATTTTTTCATTCAATTCTTGAATTAAAAATAGAAGACTGCAACAAAAGGCGTCTGAATTTGGAAAAATAATTTGAAATAATCCAGCATCTGGTTGAGCTATTACTTCAATACCTATAGAATGGAGTGATTCTGCCATTATTTTATGTAATTCTTCATCAGATAAATCTTCGGGAGTGTAATCAAAAGAAAAAGTTAAGATAAATTCGTCCTGAGCATTATTATTCTTCAAATTTTCAAAAGAGATAGGAATATGATTAGAATGCAGAAAATTTCGATAGGCTAAAATATTTTTAAAAGTTAAATAATAATAATCTTCATCTCTGCTTTCTACAATATTGATATTATATTTACTCAACGCATCATTAACTAGATGATATAATGTTTTTGATGGAAATTCTGGTATTTCATGCGTCGGCGTATGAAATGAGATAATAATTTCTGATGATTCTGATCCTAAAAGCTTTTGAGAGAGTATTCTAATCACACTTTATTTTTATACTTTAAAATAAATAATTTCAAATACTTATAATTTACGCTCTTTTTTGTCAAAATTTCGACACTTTAAGCATAAAAAAGAAATAAAATATTAATTTTCAATATCATGAAACATAATATTTTCTCTATGGATAATTATTATTCCTAAAAAGCCATCAATTGAAATATCATTATCTAAATTATTATCACGTGTAATAGGTTCATTTGTAATTATTGAAGGAAAATCTTTCGATAATAAGTTATTTTGTAAATCTTGATCTAAATCATCCATTTCTAAAATCAATCCTTTACAGAGTTTTAGATCAATTTTTTTAATGATATCTTTATCTTTTAGAATAATTATTACTTCATTATCATTTTCTACAAAATCATTTACATTATTAATAATCTTGGCTTTTCCTCGATAAAATCCTTTCTTAATCACTTTCCCTTGTATTTGTCGATATATTGGTTCGTTATGGTTTGTTTCATATCTGTATATCTCCGAAGGTTTCCAATCTATAACAGTTTGAAAATTTTGAACTATATGGTAATATTTTACTTTAATTAATACCATTTGAGTGCTTTCAGAAGAAACAAAAGATTCTAAATATGGGTGTTTTTGAAGAAATAATGATTTTAGCTTTTGTAATTCTTCCATTTCAATATTTTTCTCAACTTTGGCTGAACCTATTGCTTCAATTGTTATTGCTTGAGTAATATCATCAGAATTGTTTAAAGCATTATTGATAAAGATTTCAACATTATCATAGAGTCTTGAATTGATTATTTTTCTTGATTCTTTAACAGTAAAGAACACTATTTTTGATAGATCTTTTGATGAACAAAAACATACTAAAGATGAGTGAGGTTGATCTCTACGAATAGTACTTAATACTCCAAATTTCTGATTTTGCAATATTTTTTTAATTAAATTAATTGTATTTTTATGTTTTTCCATTATTTCACCCTTGATTTTAAATATTTAAAAAAATTAAGTTAGAATATCCATTTCGATTCTACCATCTTTAATTTCAATAATTCTATCCGCTCTTTCTGCAACATGCATGTTATGAGTAACAACAACAAAAGTGGTTTCAAATCTTTTATTCAAATCTCTTAAAAGAGAATACACTTTTTCTGTTGAATTTGTATCTAAATTTCCTGTAGGTTCATCTGCAAATATTATTTTGGGTTTATTTAGTAATGCTCTCGCTATTGCTGTTCTTTGTTGCTGACCTCCAGACATTTCATTTGCATAATTATTTTTTACCTCAGATAGTCCTACGATTTCAAGTAATTTATTTGCCCATCCTAAAATTTCATCAGTAGGTTTTCGATTATAGATATAATATGGCATCATGACATTTTCTATTGCTGTAAATTCAGGTAATAGATAGTGAAATTGGAAAATAAAACCCATCTCTTGATTTCTTAAGAGATTTAATTCATTTGGATTCATTTTATCTGTTCTATTATGATTTATATAAATTTCTCCAGAACTAGGTAAATCGAGCGTGCTCATAATATTTAGCAAAGTTGATTTTCCGCTACCTGATTGACCAATAATGCTACAAAATGATTTTTTTTTAATTTCTAGATCAATTCCATGAATAACTTCCGTTTTTATTATGGAACCATAAGTTTTCTTTACATTCCTTAATTTAATAACATTAGCCATTTTGTATCACCTCGATTATTGATAATTTTGAAGATCTTTTAGCTGGTATTAAAGCTGATAACATTGAAGATATTAGTGCAATCAGTCCTGAAAATATTAAGAATATTGGATCAAGATTTATCGCAACTATGGACTTTCCATCAGAATCAACAGCAAAAGTTGTAAACATAACTAATAATCCAATTCCAAATATTACACCTAAAATTCCTCCTAAAAGCCCTAAAAGCATTCCTTCAAATATGAATATTCTTGCTGCTGTCCCATCTGATACTCCCATTGCCTTAAGAATTCCGATTTGTTTTGATTTTTGAACAACTGTAATTGCCAAAATACTTGCAATGCTAATAACAACAGATACAACAATAAAAACTTGTATCATCATACTTGATGTTGATTGACCATTTAATGCAGATAATAAATTACTATTTTCAACTTGCCAATCAACTACAATTATATTATCATCTGAAATTTGTGTCATAATTTCTTCTGAAACTATAGTTGATTGAAAAACATCCTCAATTTGAATAGAGATTGATGTAATATTATTTCCAAAATCAAATAAATTTATCACAGTTTCTTGATTGGATATCATCCATAACGAATTAAGGCTAGCAACTCCTAAATCAAAAGTCCCTACTACTGTCAAATTAAAAATTTCTTCAAGAGGATTTGGCGATTGCTGAATTTGAATGACATCACCTATATTAATTTCATATTCCTTTTGAAAATCTATTCCAATTATTGTTTCATTTGCATTATTAGGTTTTTCTCCAATAAATGTTTCCTCATCATAATAACCATATATTTGAGTTGCTTCA
>CAYPTZ010000527.1:0-3275 GCA_964413395.1 uncultured archaeon
AATCTTTCAACAATATGGAATTAAAGTAATAACAGGTGTTAGTGGTAGTATCGACGAAGCAATTGAAAGAATATTAGATGGTACTTTAGTTGGAGGAGAAAGCTTTTGTGCTCCTGGCAAGGGCAAAGGATATGGAGTGGAAAAGATCCATACAGATGCTGATGATTTAAATTATCATCATCACCACTAGTTTATATATTTAAAAGAAAAATTATAAAAATTAAAGCTCAAATCATTTCTATTAAGCTAGTTAGAAAGAATTTTTTTTATTTTTAAATAAATTTTATTAATTGCTATACTTGCATCAGATTTAGGATTAAAATCGACTATAGGTTTTGCAAAAGACATAGATTTTGGAATTTCTAAATCAAAGGGTATTTTTCCCAAAACATTATAACCAGTTTCATTGATAAAAAGGTTAAATTTATTTTGAAAAGAACTCTTTAAATTGGATTTATTGATAATAATACCAAAAGGTAAACGGAATTGTTTGACAACTTCGAGTGCCCTCACTAAATCATGTAATCCAGACGGAGTTGGCTCAGTGATCAAAATTACAAAATCTAAACCTGAAAGTGTCGCTATAACAGGACATCCAATACCTGGTGGCCCATCTATTATAGTGAAATTAGAATTAGATAATTTTTCTAAATTTTGTGCATATTCTTTAACATCTGATACTAGTTTACCCGATGTTGTACTTCCAAGTCGAGTTTTTCCATAAACTATAGGAAAGTCTTTTTCTGTATTATATGAAATTATTTCGCCACTTTTTACAGATTTAATTTCAAAAGCATGTTCAGAACATAAAACTTTGCATGCATTACAACCTTCACAAGCAAGGTAATTCACTATAGGTATTTCTTTGATAGTGTTCCAAGTTAAAGCATTAAATTCACAAAAATGTTCTTCAATGCATTTTTTACAATGAATACATTTGCTTTCTAATAATGAGGCTTTCATTGTTGTGAAAGTTTCCTGAATGTTAATTTTACTTTCTCTTGAAACAGGTAAAATTAAAGCAAGATTAGGAGCATCAACATCACAATCTAATACACTTACGATAGCATCTTTGTCATTGTTTGCTAAACTTGCTAATGAAGCACTAATAGAGGTCTTCCCAACACCACCTTTACCAGAAATAACTGCAATTGTTGTTTTTTTTATAATTTTATTGACACCTTGTATTTTTCTAAATATTTAACCATCGCTTTAAATTATTAAAAATTGTATTAAAAGAGATATAACCTGGATTATTAGGATTAAATGAACTATCAGAATCCATAATTGGAGAGCCTTGACAATATGATTCAACAATATCTTGATCTAAAGGAATATCACCAAGAATATCAATATCTTTTTTATTCAATTCATTCAAAAAATCATCTTTAAATCCTAATAGTGAAGACCTATTAACAATTACCTTATATTTTTTTTCCAATATGTTAATTAACTCAATTATTCTTGTTAAATCTAATAATCCAAATCTAGTTGGTTCAGTTACAGGAATAATAAAATGAGATCGATGTAATAAAGCTTCAACATCACAATGAGCACCAGGTGCAGTGTCAATAATTACAACATCGTAGTCTTTATCATTATTTTCGCATATATAATCAAGTTTTGCAATCAATGCCTCGATTACAGCAGCAGAACGAGCCATTCCTGGTTTTAGTTTTCCTATTATAAGATCAATATTTCTTTCTTTGAAAGTATAAGTCCAACCAATAGTTGTAAATGCCTCTTTAATTGCATTAGTAGGGCAAATTTTATAACATAACTTACAACCTGAGCATAATGCAAGAAGTGGAACAGGGTAGGAATCTTTTATATGGAGAAGAGCATGAGGGGCACAATTTTGAGCACATAATCCACATTTTGTACATTTATCATTAATAATTTCAGGTTTAAAGAATAATACATCTTCTTCATTTTTCAAGGCATTACATCCTAATAATAGATGACTATTCGGATTTTCTGCATCTCCATCGATATAAAGAACCTTATAATTTTCATTTTTGAACATAATTGCTAAATTAACAGCACATAATGTCTTTCCAGTTCCTCCTTTACCACCTGTAATACATAAAATTAATGGTTTTTTCTTCATTTTTTATCCAAAACTTAGATTTTATTTATATGATCAATAATTCATACCAGAATGACTATCAACATTTGGAGATTTTATCTCTTCTAATTTATTATTTAGATAAAGATCTATAACTTCTTTTACATCAATTTTTCGATCTGGAGCTTGAAATACTTTTATATTGAATGCTTGTAAAGATTGCGAAGCATTTGGCCCTAAAAAACCGACAATTGCGACAGATGCTTTATTTTCTGCAACTATTTTAGATGCTTGAGTACCAGCACCTCCAGTCATCTTTCCTGCACTATTTGAGACAGTCTTTATTTCTATAATTTTTTCTTGATTAACCGTTACAAAAGTAAAACTTTCAGCTCGTCCGAATCTAGAACTCACAAAAGATGATAAACCATTACTTCCAAATGTTGGAACTGCAATTACTATAATACTCATAATCATTTTCCTTTTTTCTTAATATAGAATCTCATATTACTTCGTAAATCCCATATTTTAGTTTTGAATAATTATTCATAATATTTAAATATTTGTCGTTATATTATTCATAATGTATTTATAAATAATTATTCGATATGTTGGAGGTGAATAATAATAATGCCAGGTGGAGATAAAACAGGACCAGATGGACAAGGCCCAAAAACAGGAAGGAAATTAGGTAGATGTACGGGTAATTCATCAAATAAAGACACTAAAAGACCATTTCGTTTATTTAGACGTAGTAATAGAAGAGGAAGAATGAATTGAAGAATTGGTTTAAGATACATAGTGAAAATAAGCAGCATATATCAAGATAAAATGTATCTTAATTTGTATGTATATGAAAAAGTAGAAAAAATATAGTTCATTTTATCATTCAAAATATTATGAATTTTTTTTTGTAATTCAAACAAAAAATAGGAGGAAAGTTTAACTTATGAATTATCGATCAAGGGGATTTAATGGAAGATGTAATAGAAATCGACATAGATATAATCAGAGTGTAATAAACAATTATAAAAAAGAGTTCAATTATAATAGAACGTATATTAAACCTAATCAATTCGTCACTTATTATGAAAAAAATGAAAAAAAGTATTTTGACAAAGTGCAAGATTTGAAAGAAAAAGAAAATGGAATGAATTTAAAAATATCAGAAATTAGAAATAAAATTCAAAAAGAATTAAATTCAAGA
>CAYPTZ010000528.1:0-3270 GCA_964413395.1 uncultured archaeon
GTTATAGAGGAAGCATAATTACAGGTATTACTTTTAGTTAAAAATAATATTGAAGCTAATATGATCAAGTAGAACATTAGTTAAGGGGTAAAAATAGTAAATCTTTAGAAAGGAATTTTTTATTCCATATGAATATATTAAATGAATTAGTACAAATAGAGGAACCTCTTTTAATAAAAGCAGGACCCGGATTTGGTAAAACATACACGTTAGCTTATAAAATAAAATATTTAGTAGAGAATCAGAAAATCAAACCGGATAAATTATGTGTTATCACATTCACAAATGAAGCTGCTGTAAATATGAGGAAAACAATAAACTCTGAAGCAGATGAACGTGTATATATAAAACAAGAATTACAGCCATCTGTTATTTGTACTATGCATAAACTTGGGGACAGAATTATAAGAGATAATTGTTCTAAAATAGGGTTAAAAAGAGATTTTAGAGTTCTTTCTTCAAGATATTTAAAAGATATACTTATAAAAGACTGTGCACAAATGCTCAAGGCAAAAAGACAGGATGCTAAAGATACAATTTCATGTAGACAAGAGGGAAAATGCGTCCCAACCGATTCGTTAAAATGTGAAATATGTTCAGAATACAATAAATTATTAAGAAGGTTTAATTATATTGATCACGACGATCAGATTATGCTTGCCTGCAGACTTTTAAGGGAAAATCAATATATCCTAAGAAATGAACGAATTAAGGCCAGGTACTTACTGATTGATGAATATCAAGATATTAATTGTGCTCAATGGGAATTGGTCAAATTATTGAGTGGGAAAACTAATAATCTATTTGTAGTGGGGGATGATTACCAAAGTATATATGGCTTTAGAGGCGGTCACACGAAATATATACGAAATTTTCAAAACGATTATGGCCCAAATGCAATAGTCAAAAATTTGGTAGATAGTCGAAGGTGCCCTTCAACTATATTTAAGGGAGCTTTTACAATGGTTCAAAAATATAATGGCGGTGATATAAAGTTCCTGGATAAAGTTATTTTCCATAATGAATCTGAAATTCTTATAAAAGTTCATAACTCTAAACATCAAAACCTTGAAGCAGATTTTATAGCTAGGAAAATAAAAGAAATAGGACCATCCTACGATTCATTAATATTGATTCCTTTGTTAAATTATGCTTTGCCAATAAAACGTTCACTGCAAAAATATTTTGTTAATTTTTCTTGTGGCTACAGTATAGAAGAAACTGATTTATATTTAGTAAGCATTTTATTAAAGTGGTTAAAAAATCCTGGTGACAACTTTAATTTTCGGTTTCTTATAGATGAAATTATAAATAAAGGTATTTCTGATATACCTGCAAAGCAAACAGAATTTACTGGTAGAAAAGAAACAAAGGAGCGGAGAGAAGATGCTTTAAGACAAATAAGTAATTTTTGGAATGAAGTAGGCAAGAATAAAACTTTATACTTGAAAATAAAAACATTGAAGGATAACAATTTATTTAAAAAGTTGATTACATTAATGATAGAGTTAAAAAAGATTTATAAGGAAAATAATTCTATTGATTTTATTGATTTATTAGTTAGTAGAATGAAAATATGGAAAGATATATCCTTTTTTTCCAATGATGTGAATTCTGTTGTTGAAGAAATTGAAAGTCTAGCAAAGTTTCAAGGAGAATGTGGTGTTAGAATTATGACAATGAAAAAAGCAAAAGGCCTTGAAGCTGACTATGTATTTATTGTGGGACTGGAGAATAATGTTCTACCTCGTCTAAAAGCGACAGATAGTGAAAAAGAAGAAGATAGTAGGTTATTATATGTTTCAATGACAAGGGCAAGAAAAGAGTTATACTTATTGTATTCTGACATAAGGGATAGGAATATTACAAAGGTACAAATAGATGGAAGGTCGGAATTCATTGATGCCATTCCGAAAGAATGTATTGAACTTGTTTAAAGAATGGAACTAGGAGTTAGTGGCCAATGTTATCAATCTAAAAATATATCCATACCTCCAGAAGACTGTAGAGAATTTGACCAAGCCTGTTAAAGTGTATTTGAAACCATAGATAATGTTTTTCTATTTTTCTCAAAAATAGGATTAGAGAAATGGTCTCAGAAAAATAGAGACTGGTTAATGCGTGATATGATTAGAAGGTTTCAAAGGACTTTTTAAAAATGTTAAGTTTGAAGAGAGCAAAATTTATTAATAGAAGATTTCAATAAAACTAGTTTATCTATCAAGATTAAGGAGATTCTTATGGACTTTGAAGAAAGTTATGCATGGCCTCAAAAGGGGGCTAAACTTTTTGTTGATTCTGGTAGCAAATATGAGTTTTCCCATTTTGGATGGGAAGGAGGTATAGAGCCAAAATTTGATGGTTACATGCGAGGTTATAAAAAAGCAGCAGATATTTTAATTGAAAATGCTATCAAATCTAGAGACGCTTCTATAATTGATGTAATAATATATCCAGTTTGTTTTTTATATAGACAATATCTTGAACTAGCTATGAAAAATATTTATATATCTTATTCAGAAGATAGTTTAAAAGAGAAAGCCAATGTGTTTAAAAACATGAACCATGACTTGATTGAAACATGGAATAAGATAAAGCCATTTCTAGAAGAGGAGGCTGATGACAAAGAACTTGATGATAACGAAATTGTTGAAGACTATATAAAACAATTTCATGAATTTGATAGATCTTCTTATACATTTAGATATCCTATAACAAAATCTTTAACAGAAGTAATAAATGATCAAAAAAGAGTAAATTTAACAGAATTAAAATCACGTATGGATGAATTATATCAATTTTTTAGTGGATGCATGGGTAAACTTGACTATTATAAAGAGATTAAAACAGAAATTAGAGAAGAATTTATGCAATTTCTTCGGTCTGAATATTCTGATTAAGTATAGTCAATTATTATTTTAAGTGTTATTGTAAGATCTAACAGGGTTTTTCTGGGTTAGGGAAATAAATAAAATATTTATTAAGTCCAAAATTCAATATTTTTTAATTATAAATATTATTTTTGGATAAATGTTATAAAGAGTTGATAATGGATATTACTTTTAATAAAAAATAATATAAAAATTATTGTAATTTCAATCGGGAGTAAAACTCTAAGAAAAAATTTGTGATATTCATTATTATGATGTTGTAGAAATCAATCTATATTATGATTGAGATATATTGTTTAATTCTATAGTCTGTTTGGATAGATATAATAGGATCTGAAGTGGTATCTTGAGCTTAAATTGATTATATTTCAATACTGAG
>CAYPTZ010000529.1:0-3270 GCA_964413395.1 uncultured archaeon
CTGATAAGGTGAATTTTTAGTAATTCTATTTTTTTTTTATTTCTACCATGTAAAATCAGATTATATTTTTTTTCTGCTAATTTTTCTGAAAAAACTTCTCCGATTCCGCTAGTTGCACCAGTAATAAATGCCCATTCAGTTGTATTCATATGAATTAAAAATAAATTGATATATTTAAATCGAAAAGAAAAAAAGTATATAGTAGATATAATTTAGTATAGTTAATTGATTAAATTTGACAGATAATTCTAAACAGAATCCTTCAGAAAATGATAATAAATTTCCAAATTATGATAAATTTTTAGAAATTATGGAAATTTTGCCTGAAATACATAAAAAAATGATTAATTTCATGCGATCAGATGTTCCCTTTCTTAAAAGTAATTTAAATAAATTTAACGAAAATATTGCTGACATTAAGGAGATATTAGTGCTGTTTCAAGGAAAATGGTTAATTGACATAATATTTGCAATAATTACATTAGAAGTTGCTTATTTTAATGAAATCAAACGACTTTTCCCTCAAATTAATCCGCGTACTTTAACAAATCGATTACGTCATTTAGAAAAAGAGAAATTAGTTACCCGAAATGTTATTAAAGCAAGTCAAATCAGAATATTTTATACTTTAACACCATTAGGGAGAGATTTATTATCATTTCTTATAATGATGCATTTCTATTTGGGAAATCGTTCTGCTTTTAAATTATAAAATAATAATTAAAATTAAAAACCCTCCCTATCCGAAATTCTAATTGCCTATATTGTGAAATAGGAAAAAAAAAAGTGTTAAAAAAATCATTTATTTGACAATCCTTCTAAAATCATTTTTTCCATAACTGATATTGGGGCTTTTTCATTTGTCCACCGTTCAAATGCTTCAACACCTTGATATAAGAACATTTTCATTCCACTTATTGTTTTTGCTCCTATATTTTTCGCTTGTTTAATTAGCAATGTATCAAGAGGGTTATAAATTGCATCAAATATGGTTAATTCTGCTCTTAAAAATTCTTCTGGAACCGGAGATCTGTCAATATTAGGTGACATTCCTACTGGGGTGCAATTAATTACTAAATTTGCTTTATCTATTGCTTTTTTTAATTCTTCATTATTGCTTTCGAAATAGGTTATTTTTTCTTTTGAATAATATTTTTGAAGATTTGATTGTAACGATAGGGCAACATCATCTTGTAAATCAGTTAATAATAATTCTTTGATATTTTCTTGTAAAAGGCTAAAACTTATTGCTCGTGCCACTCCCCCTGCTCCTATCATTACTGCATTAGTATTTGCAATATCAATTCCTGTGTCTTTTAAAGATCGAATAAATCCAAGTGCATCTGTATTTGTGGCCTTTAACGAACCATTATCGTTTATAATTGTATTAATTGCGCCTATTTTCTGGGCGATAGGCTCTATTTCATCAACATATTTCATTGCTTCCACTTTATGGGGGACTGTTACATTTGCACCCTTGAAATTCAAAGCCTTTAATCCATGAATTGCTTCTTTAATCTGACTATTTTCCACTTTTGTAGCAATATAAATAATATCTTTATTTATTTCTTTAAAGGCAGCTGTATGCATTTTTGGAGACATACTATGTTCTACAGGATTTCCAATTAAAGTAACAATTTTGGTTTTTCCACTTAGATTAATTTCTACCATTTTAATCCTTGATATGATTTAGAATGAATATTAAAAAAATTTTGGGAAAATATCTTTATCCATTGATTTTAATTTCTTTCTAAAATTTCAAAAGCCATTCGGGAATTATGATAAGGACATTTCCACAAACCAATCTTTAATTGAGATTTATCGGGAGTGTTGTCTTTATGAAGTAGGTAATGCCATCCTCCATATTTCTTATCTATTTGATATTTTTTAATAAATTCCCAATTGTTGATTACAGCATTATAATATTTTATATCTTTGGTGATTTGATATGCATTATAAAAACCCACAATATTTTCTGCTTGAACCCACCAATGTTTTTCATAATCAATAATTTGTTTGTTTTCCCCTTCGTTTAGTAGACTTCCATCTTTATCTAAGCCTTCTTCAAACACTGCATCTGCCATTTTTATGGTGATATCCCTTACATCACTTAATAAATTTTTATCTCCGAGAATTTCTGCTGCTTCATATAAAAGCCAGCTACCTTCTATATCATGACCATAAGAATAAATATCATTTTGTGAATTCCATTCATTGTCAAAATAAAGATTAAAATGGAAATTATTTTGGTTAACAATCTTATTTTTAGTGATTATTATCAGTTTTTTTAATTGTTCCTTTAATTTCTCATTTTTCCAATTTCGATATAACTCCGTTAGTGCTTCTAAAACATGGAGATTAGTATTCATTGTTTTACTTAAATTTGGTTCTTTATCGCTCAACCGTTGATCTCCTAATTTTCCCCAATCTTGAGTATATCCTTCAAAATAACCTTCATTTACTGAATCATATGAATATCTTTCAATCAATTTATATTGATTTTTTGCAATTTCCAACGATTTTTCATCTTTTGTTGCTCGATAATATTGTGCAAATCCATATATGGCAAAAGCTTGGGCATAGGTTTGTTTTTTTGAATTAATTGGTTCACCTTTATGGTCTAATTCCCAAAATACTCCTCCATATTGATTATCTATGAAATAATTGATGATATAGTTATAAGCTCGGGTTGCTAATGATAAATATAAATCTTCCTTATAGATCCGGTATGCTGTAGCAAAAGTCCATAATAATCTGAAATTTACTATAGATCCTTTTGAGGCTTCATAATTCTTTTCATTTTCATAATTAATTTCTCCAATAAATCCTCCATTTTTATCATCAATTGTATTTTTTATCCAATATTTTAAAATTCCCTCTTTTAATTCATGTTCTATTTCATTTTTAAAATCTTTTTTATCCATCATATAATTCTCAACAAATCCTTGAAGTTTTAAAATATTTCTTTTTTATAATAGTATGCATTAATTTTGTAAAAACAAAAAAAAATATAACTAAATTATGCTATTTATTTTATATATTACTCAAGTGTTTCTTAAAAAAGAAATAAATTTTGAACTCAAACGTACAAATTTAATCAAGAGAAATATTTAATAATCTCATTATTTATCATTATTAATGGATTTTCAATTTTATTTTATGTGAAAATATCTTAATCCATTAAAATAAAGAAGATTTATTTCATTTCTAATATCTAATGCCAATTTGAATAAGAAGATTATTTTGTTTGGAATGTTTGTGATAATTTTT
>CAYPTZ010000530.1:0-3270 GCA_964413395.1 uncultured archaeon
GGTTTTACTAATCGAAAATCTATTGAAAATATAGACGCTGTTGATTTATACATTGCAATAATTATTGGATTAGTAAATATGTACAAACATAATTTAGATATTCTTCAACCACCACATGAATTTCAAGAACTTCGATTAACCGGGATGATAGCTCATAAATGCACCCTTTTTTGTGAATTTTTATCAAATCTTACGGATTTAATCATTTCTATCCCAAAATCAGAACAATCCGTAGCATGGGCGACAGGAATGCGAGCTTTGTTGTATAGTGGTAGGATTAATACTTTTCCCAAAGTTATCACATCTAAAATACAAAACAAAAAAAGTAAAGAGCTTCATAAATTCTTAACTCAAACATATAATCTTTATTTTGAAATATATCAAACTCCATTTGAATTTTTTAACTAATTTGAAATATTATATTCAAGGATCGGCAAAATTCATCTTCTTATTTTAAATTATGATATATTATACAAAATTATCAACTATTTACTTTTTATCAATACTGGAAAATATTCAAAATAATATTAAAACTAAACCTGCTTATTTTATTGGCATTAGATAAATAGAATGTGACTTAATGCCCTACTTTCAGTATACTATTTAGATATAAAATTATAAGTAATTAAAAATAAACTAGTTAGCAATATATAAAAAAAAGAAAAGTGAATTATAATAATTTTTCAAACTATTTCAAATAATACAAAGGAAATCATGATTTTACTACTACTAATTGGAGCAATGTTATTCTACATAACAAATGTCAAAAATTTTAAATCTTTACCTTACCGAAATTATCTAGATATTGCTTTATGTAGTTTTACACTAAGTAAAATATTTACTTTCTTAGAACATATCTTTTGGAGCGAAATCTTAAATTTACTTGAACATATTTTGATTTTATCTTTCACTTTTTTTATTAGTATCTGGATATATAAATATTCATCAAATAAACTGGAGAGTGATCCACAATAACTGCCATCTTAATTTTTGATGCTATATCTTCAATAATATCCTGTTATGTAGTCTTTTATTTGATATATATTTTTAAAAAGAGAGTAATTCAACTGAATAAACTTTTTCTTTTAACCGCTACATTAAATTTATTGTTAAATATAATAAATGTCTTAAATTGGGGAAATCTTCTCTTATTTCCAGAAGAATTCGAAGAATATATTGAGGTTTTTCTTATTTTATCACTAATTTTCCTTTTATATTTCATTTTAGAAGAACAAAATAAAAAGGAAATGAAAAAATGGGAATTAATGAAATTACAAAATGAAAAAATGTCTACAATCCAGTATGTTTCTGGAGGATTAGCCCATGATCTTAATAATATTTTAACAATTATGCTTGGAAACATAAGTTTAATGAAAGATGATAAAAAGCTACAAGGCGAAACCAAAGAAAACCTAAAAGAATTAGAAGCAGCAACTCTACAAGCTCATGGGATTATTGAACAACTTTTTACTTTTACAAAAAAAGGAGAATATTTAGAAAAAAAACCAGTTAATATCTCATCTCTAATTAAGGAAGCTGCAGAATTTATTTTACATGGCTCCAATGTTAAGCTTTATTTCAATAATGAAGAAATAATTTATGCAAAAGTAAATTCCGTTCAAATCACCAGAGTGATTCACAATATAGTTCTAAATTCATTACAAGCAATAAAAAATAATGGTACTATTACGCTCTCAGTTAAGCGATTTTTAAAAAAAAACAACCTTAAAAATTTAAGCTATATCAAACCGAATCAAGATTATATTCAATGTGTTATCGAAGATAATGGTGAAGGAATTACAAATGAAAATCAAACAAAAATTTTTGATCCATTTTTTACAACAAAAACCAAGGGTACTGGACTTGGATTGTCTGTTGTCTATAACATTATCACTAATCATGAAGGATTTATTTTATTAGAATCAGAATTAGGTATTGGGACAAAAATAACAATTATTTTACCTGAATTCACTAAATCATCAGTTTTAGAAAAAAAAAAATAGAATTTTTCATTATTTGCTAAACAATATTATTTTTCAAGGTGAAAAGATGAAATAAATATCCGTTTGGAAATTACCAATTATAGATCAAAATCAAATGGTAATTTATAAAAATCAATATTATCTACATTTTGTAATCCAAGAAGCATAATATTGGAAAAAGAAATAATCCTTTCAAAATCTTCATGTTTAAAACCATGTCCACCAGATCGAAAATGTACACCTTGATTTTTCGATTTATGATAAATATCAAAAATAGGTATTGTTGCTAAAAACATAGCTTGATTACCGGCAGGATTGGAGCAATTCTTAGAAATCTTCTTATTGTATATATAAAAATATCAGACCAAAATACCAAAAAACGGATGCTTTTCATAATAATCGGTTTTTAATTTATTCATTTTCTGCCTTTAATAACGATTGTATTGGTGATCTTAGAAGTCCAATCATCGGCTATTGAAATTGTAGAAATCATCATTTTAATCGTGTCAATCATTGGATTTCTATTAATCGAACGATCTTTTTGGATTGTGAAACAAAAATAAATATTCAGAATCAATTTGCCATTTTTTATATATAATGCAATATGTGAAAAAATGTAATTTAATTTCAATTTGCGTTATTATTCTTATCTTTGATATTTGCTATCGGGATCTTTATCAACGAAATCTAATAGATCAAGGGAACAGGCCCCAAATCCCTTATAATTTTTTATTCCTTCTCCAACAGTCATCTTATTTGGTTCACTATATTGATCTATTTGCGTGCTTCCATCATCTTCCCAAAAACATACTTTACAAATATCATAATTGCCTCGCTCTTCTAAGGTTCTATAACCACAAATAGGACATTTCTCTAATATTCCTTTTTTTTAAAAAATTAACAAAAACATGTTTTAGGTTATTTTAGTTTTCTAATAATACAATTTTTATTATTACTCAAATAAATCTTTCATTAATTCTTTTACAAAATTTAGAAAGTTTAAGTAATGTAAAATTAAAATTTATTTTTAGTAAGGATTTTTATCTGCATATTTAATAGGCATTAAGGATTGATGCAAAAAAAATTAGATTTCAACAATACTTTCCAAGACAAATGGTAAAATATATGCTAATGATGCTTTAATGATTGCTCAAAATTATACAGGAATAATGTTTTCTTTTATATTTCTTAAGTCTACAAGTTATTAATTTTTTTTAAATTTATCTTAGTTAATATTTCTCATTAGTTCCGACTAATTTTATTCTTCACAGATCCCTTTTTAACATAA
>CAYPTZ010000531.1:0-3270 GCA_964413395.1 uncultured archaeon
CATGCTCGTTTTATTTTTTCTGATACCTTTTTAAGCCATTTGGAGATGCCTAAAGCGGAAATTGATGAATTTTTTGCAGAAGAGCAAATATTAGAATTAAAAAGTATAGAAAAAGTCAGCATAATATTAATAATTCTAGATAATCATACTGGAATGATCTTTTTTCCAACATCTGATGAAAAAATTGACATGACAGTTGGATTTTTAGTGGAAGATGAGAAAGGAATCAATTTTCTAAAACAAATTTGGGATTATTTTTGGAAAAAGGGAAAAATTGTCACAAAAGACTCAATCTTAAACTCATAAATTTACTATATCTAATTTCTTTTTTTTTTGTGTGTAAAAAGCTGAATGGGATCTTTTTTTGTCAAAACACGTTTATATAAATATATTTCTTTTTAAATTATGAAGATAATGAATTTAACAGAAACTAACTTAATTGAAGATGTAAAACATCAGAAGATCGAACAGAAACGTATTTTTAATAGAAATGATGAAAAACTATTTTCATTCATCACAATAATTTTGATCATATTAATGACCATTTCAAGTATTTCTGGATTGATTTTTCAAGATATACTTTATAGAGATTTGAATACCTATTATCTTGCAAATATAATTCCTCAAGATATTGCAAATTTAGTGATTATTTTACCAATTTTCATACTTTCTCTAAAATTAATAAAACAAGAAAAAATAATTGGGTTGTTTTTATGGATGGGATGCGAGATTACACTATGTTACATAGGAATTACATATTGCTTTACAATTCCATTCAATCATTTGTTTTTGGTATATATAGCAATATTTGGTATTTCATTTTACGCCCTGATCTGGGTTTTACTAATTCTTGATTATAATCAAATAGAAAATCTTCATAATGAGGAAAAAAACACAAAATATGTTGTAAACTTTTTAGTTATCGTTTTTATTGCAATGTATGGATTATGGCTTTCAGATGCAATACCACAATCAATTTTGGGTGAATTACCTAAAAATGCAATTGATATAGGATTTCCAACTAGTCCATTTCATATTATTGATTTAGCACTTCTTTTTCCAGGATTTCTAATCTCTGCTCTATTACTTTCTAAAAAGAAAGCGATTGGTTATTTTTTGGCCCCATCATATCTTGCATTATTATCCATATTTGGATTTATCTTGGAAATTCTTTCAATATATTTAATGATTATGGGTATTGGACTTATTGAAGATATAATTATTTTTGGATTAATTCCATTAATTAGCATAATAGTCTTCATTAAATTTTTGAAAGTTTATGAAACCACAACAAAAAAATAAAAAAATTTTTTAATTTTTTTTTAAGAACCTTTATTATAACAGATTGGTTTCCAATCTCTTCTTTACTTCCATTTCAAATGTATGAGGAATATAAGAAAAAGTCTCTAATAAAAATTGATGATCAGATGGAATTTCGTTTACAAGATCTGGAGGAAAATTATTAAACATTATAAGGACCTTGTATAAATATCGAATAAATGGATTGAAAGGTAAAGTAATTATCGAAATCATTTTAAATAATAATAACGGAATTGAAAAGGTACTTATTTCAGTATCAGTAATTCTAGATATTATTTTTGCAGCTTCTGGGATTGAGAGAGCATCCGGACCAGTTAATCTTATTCGAAATCCACTTAAGTCTTCCCTAATTACAGTTTGAGCAACAATTTCACCCACATCTTTAGCAGATATCGTAGGTAGATAATTTTTCCCACCACCAGGAAATCCCATTTTTTTTTTCTTCAAAAATTCAAAAAATAACCTAAAAGAAGGAGGACATCCTAAAATAGTCCAATTGGTTTTTGATTCATGTATAATCTTTTCAATTTCAAGTTTGATTTCTCCTACCTGTAAAATTTTATACTTTTTTAGAAAATCTATTTGTAAATCGTAGCCTGAAAGATACACCAATCTAGTAATGTTTACTTTTTCTGCCTCTTTTATAATATTTATGACTGCATCCCGTTCAATTTGCTTAATTTTTTTAATTAATTTTGGACTCATTGCTGATAGACTTATAACAATAGCTTTAGATCCTTTCAATGATTTTTCTATTACTTTTGGAGACGTTACATCTCCTTCGATAATTTCTACCTTATCTCCTAAAATTTCTCTCGCTTTCTGAATAGATCTACTTAAAACTCTTACTGGTACATCTTTTGATAATAAAGCATTTACTATTTGACTACCGTAATGTCCAGTTCCACCGAACACCAATATTGGCTCTATTTTGTTCATTAGTTAAAAAACCTATATTTATTCTAGTTTTATTAACTTTAATTCTATAGCTAATTTTTATAGAAATTTGATTTTAATCAAAAAGCAAAATAAATTGGATTAATTCAATGAAAATAAAAAAAGAAAAGAATATTATAAAAGACTATTCTATATTAATCTGATTTTATGAAATTAAAAGTATTTTTGACTCTTTTAGCTAATTTAAATAACCCAGAACCGACTACTTTTGGTTCAATGTCATTTAAATGATGACAATCTAGTGAAAGCAATCCAGTCGGTTTTAATACTCTATGAAATTCTGCTAAAATTTTTAAGGGTTCTTTTACCATGTGAAACATATCAAAACATATGATTTTATCAATTGAATTCTTGGGTAACTGAGTTTCACAATTAGTTACAATTGTTGAAATATTATCTAATTTATTTTTTTGAGCTTGATGTTGTACTTTTTTTGCGGATAAAGGTTGAATATCCGCGGCATATACTTTTCCAGAAGGTCCTACAATTTTTCCTGCTGCAATAGAATAGCTTCCTGTACCACAACCATAATCTAATACAGTATCACCAAGAGTAACTTTTGCTTTTTTGACTTTTTTCATTGGATCTATAAATAGATCACGAAGGTTAAAAAGAAACGACATTGATCGAAAGGATATATCTTTCATTGGTTTATCTAACGTTTTTGACATTTTGAAATCACCCAATATAAGTGAATACATATATAAGTATTAAATTATATAAGTCACCACTTATATTTGAATATATCTAGTTAAAAATCTACATCTAGAAAGAAGGAAAGCAAAAAATAATAAAAATATACCAAGCAATAATAAAATTCATTCAAAATTTTACATATATATTAATGTTTGTTCATATTAGGACATTCACTACATTTACCAGGAAAATCACATCGCATATTCTCTTCATTTAAAGATGAGAGTAAAATTTCTTTAAATTTCTTGACTTTCTAAGTTATACGTTTTTTATAATTTTTTGTGCACTCTCTTAAAC
>CAYPTZ010000532.1:0-1204 GCA_964413395.1 uncultured archaeon
AACTGTAAAAATATTTTTTTTAATTCCACCTAAAGCTCGAATAATTGCATGATCCTTTTCATCTTCTTTCACTCTTCCTTTTTGATATTGGAATAAAATAAAAACAATTAAAAGAGCCATGATGATGCTAATTGCAAAAGGTATTATTTCAATGAGTATTAAATATTGAATGTTATTACTAAAAATATTTTTCAAATCTTTGAGTTTAAAATCTTCCCCTAAATTATCTCTAATTAGAGCATTTATTCCATCAATAAATTCATCATAATGGCCTTCATCTACATTAGCATAATCAAATAGAATTAAATTAACATAATTTATTCTATTTAAGTTATTTTGAAATGTTTCCAAATCGATATAAATAGAATTTCCATTATTAAAGGGATCAATACTTACAGCATCAATATCATGTACGTAAGTTCTGTTATTGTTTTTGAATGAAAATTTCTGTAAATATGCATTTTCAAAATTATTTGCTGCTAAAGTATCCCCTATCATTGTCTTAATCGATTCTGGTTCTTCTGAAACATATGATATTCGATTCTGAACGGATTCTTGGAAATTTACACCTTGAATTGGAACCACAGTAATATTTGTTCCTGTCCCAACCTCTTGGAATTCTTTAATAGTCTCATTTCCATCTTCATTTACATACTCCACTAAAACGAATCCTTTTTCTTCAAAAAACAATTGAACAGTATATATTCTAGGTTCTACTAATTCAATACCATAACTTGATAAATAATTAGATAAAATCAGTTTAAAATCAGTTAAATTATATTCAGATTGGAGATAATCATAGTTATCATCATAAATTATATTTTCTTCAGAGAAACGAAGATAATTTCTCTCAAAAGAATTCATTATGGGATTTGCACTAATACCGATAATCTCATTTCCTTGTGCCTGATCCACATACGAAATTCCTGAAGATGCTATAGTGATTACTCCAATAATACTCGTCAATAGAACCATTATTGCAACAGAAATCATCAATAAATACTCTTTAACCATATATTTTTTTCTCATGAGATTTTTTATGGCCAATTTGATATTAATTGATTTTTTTTTTAGAAATCTTTTCCAAGTAGGACTTAATTTTGCATTAATATTTTCTTGAATATTCCCTGTTTTGGAATCATTATAAGATTTATTTCCAATTTTACGGATCTCCATGCCATTGATTAAATATGTGGTAAGTATT
>CAYPTZ010000532.1:1214-3255 GCA_964413395.1 uncultured archaeon
AACAATATAATTCGGATTCCAAACATATACTACAAAATAACCTTTAATCAATAAGAAAATAAATAAATAGAAAATATAACCAATTTCTAATCATAATCCAAATGAAAGAATTGTAATTAATAATATTTCAGTAAGATAGAAACTATATAATTGTCGAGGATATGTACCTACAGCTTTCATAATATTTATATCATTTTTCCTGGATTGAACTATTGAATGATTTTTACTCAATATAATAATTATTGCTAATAACATTACAAGTGCAATTAAAAAAGAATTAAATTGAGTGAATATTTCATAAAGTGTAGAAGTTCCATTTTGAATATCTTCAGGCATCGTTAATAAACCTAAACTTTGTATAAGATTAAGAAAAATAACAGAAACTGCAACTACTGCTGTTGATGCCTTTATAGAAGATTTTGTTTGGTCTGAAAAATGTGCTAAATCTTTCACAGCAAAATTAAATGACATTTTATTCTATTCCTCATCCTCTAATAAGTCTTCGTTCTCTTCGATATATGCAATTTCTTTAATTTTCTTGTCAGAAATTATCTTTCCATCATCCATTTCAAGAATCCTATGAGCATATTGATAGAGATTTTCGTCATGAGTAGCCACAACGATAGTTTTTCCTTCTTTTTGAAATTTTTCGAACATATCCCCAATAAATTCAGAATTTTTCTTATCTAAATTAGCAGTAGGTTCATCAGCAATAATTATTGGAGGATCATTTGCAAGTGCTCTTGCAATTGCTACTCTTTGTTGTTCACCAGCACTTAATTGAAATGGCAAATGATTTTCTCGTTCACTTAATCCAACTAATTCAAGTAATTCATTAGCTCTACTTTCACATATAGCAGGTTCCGTACCACATAATTGCATTGGAAACATGATATTTTCTAATGCAGTAAGTGAAGATATTAAGTTATAATTTTGAAAGATTAAACCAACATTGAAAATTCTAAAGGTTGCAAGAGTTTCTTCTTCCATAGGAGTTAAGTCAATATGACTTAAAAACACCTTCCCTTCAGTGGATTTGTCTAATCCCGCCAATAAGTGCATTAATGTTGTTTTACCTGCACCAGAGACACCAATAATTGCCAAATATTCATGTTCAGCGATTTCGAGAGAGATGTGATCCACTGCTCTAATTAAATAATCACCTAAATCAAAATCTTTTGTACAATCAATAACCCCTAGAAATGGATGCTTTTTTACTAAAAATTCACCACTACTATCTTTAACGATGTTATCGTATTCTATTTTTCTTGCACTATTCATATAATTCACATATTGTCTTTTTAATTCTATTTTTCGCAATTTTCTAATAAATATATATTTTAAAATAAAAATTATTTTTAAAATATAGAGTTTTTCTTGTATAAAAAAGATGATTTTTTGCTCTTAATAAATAAAATGGGTAACTTCATTGTGTGGGTTTTTTTTCTTTTCCCAATAAGAAATTCAAAATATCATTTTATAAAATTATTAAAATCTTTTTAAAATTTAGTTAAATAAATTCCCAAACTATATAGTTAAAATAGATATCAACTTTCTTTTTTTTTAGAAGAAAATTTGAACAAAAATATCTTAAAAATTTTTTTAATTAATAATTAAATTCGATTAAAATGACAAATTATGTTATTATCGTTGACGATGCAGATTTCATACGCAATATTATTAGAAAATTTTTAAGTAAATACGATTTCGAAGTCATTAGTGAGATTTCCAACGGCAAAGAAGCAGTAGAAAAATATTTTGAATTGAAAAATAAATTAAAAGAAAAGGATAAGCTATTATTGATAATTGATATTGTCATGCCAATTATGAATGGTATAGAATCGCTAAAGCATATAATTAAGAAAGATCCAAATGCTAAAATAATAATGTTGAGCGCTTTGAATGAACAAGAAACAATTATTAATGCCTTGCATAATGGAGCAAAAGACTTTTTAATAAAACCTGTCAATAAGCAACTACTTATTAGAACTGTTCGTAGAGTTCTCGCAATTAATGAAGTTGAAAGCGATAAAAATATACT
>CAYPTZ010000533.1:0-3254 GCA_964413395.1 uncultured archaeon
GACGTACATTACAAGTTATTGATCAATTAAAACTTCAAAATGAATTTTCATTATCAGAAGCTCAAATTGAATTACTAATTTTATTGAATCTGAAAAAATATGATATTCTCGAAAAAAGAATTCAAGATTATGAAATTCTAACTAATAAAACTGGATTATATGAATATCAAGAAGAATTGAATTTCATTGCATTTAGAACCTATTATGAACAAAAAGGTACTGTAGAAAATAAGGAAAAATTGAAGCAAATTGCTATTAATCCCAATTTTGATAAAAAATGGAAATCCATCGCCAAATTGGAATATGAACTTACCCAAGAGGATGCCATTTGGAATGATGAAAATGATATCAAAGTAATTTTAGCCCGATTATCACCTCTTTATAATGAACATTTTCGTCTATTTCCAGGAAGAAGTATCATATCCTTTTTCTTTGAACATCTAGTTGAAGAAAATGTGCTTTTTTATTTTGTTCCTCATTTTACAAATTGGTTAATTCATCAAGGTCCGCAAGGAATCAAAGATGCTGTTAATATACTCAAATTTTGGTGGGAAAATCGATTTCAAGTAGTACAATTTTTAAATTTGCAGGAAGAAATTTTAATTCTATTAAAGGAATGGGATATAGATAATCGAGAATATTGGAATAAAGAACTCTCAGAAATTCAAGATATTCGCTATTTTATGCTGCAAAACGCAAATTAATTAATATTTATTCTTTTTATGACTTTAAGTGGGCCGAAAAGCGATGTTCTACAAAGGAGAATAGTATTCTATTTATATCGCCTTTTGAATAATTTTCTAGATCCTCTATTGGAAATACTATCAAATATTTTTGGAATAATGAAAGTTTCCTATATTTAAACCCTGTTTTGAAGAATTTTCTAGATCCTCTCTCAGAAATATTGGGTAAGGGTTCTGGAATTTTTTTAGAAATATATACTTTTCAAATAGGAATATAATGTAGTGATAGTGATTATTATGGAAAATACAACATTTGAATTTCAACCTTTTGAACCATTTAAAAATACCAATTTTGCACAAATTGGCGATTATAGTGAATTTATTGAAAAACAAGGGGATTTTTTGAAGTATCGGGATAATATTAAAGAGATTGAAGTCGATATTACTTATTCATATAAAAAAAAAGTCTATCAAGCTTTGTTTAAAAATAAAAATAATCAAATATTTAAACCAAAAAATAGTGATTTTAAATCAAAAACTTGGGAAATTTTAATTCAACATATTGAAATAGAATTGAGAAGAGAAGAATTTTCGAAATTTGTTGGAATTACTAAAAGAAAGGCTTTATTAAATAATATTCACCATAAAGGAGAAAAAATATTTGGAAATATGAATCGTTGAAATAGATGAAGAATTTAATTTGAGTAGGATTGAATTTTTTTAAGGTCTTTTTATTTTAATATTTTAGGCAAGGCACAATACTCCCATATTCCTAATTTTTATGAATCTTTTCAGAGTTCTTAAATGAGTAATTTCATAATTTTATCATAAATTAAATTAAAAAAAATACGAATAATTTGATAAAAAATGAATAAATTTGAGATAGTTGATGTCACTTTAGATAATATAAATAAATATGGAATAGGATGTTCAAATAATCCCAAATATAAAGGATATGTTGCTAAACTTCAATGGTTAAAAAAAAGATTTTCTGAAGGTTTGATCTTAAAAGTTTTACTCGAAAATGGTAAATCTGCAGGCTTTATTGAATGCATCCCTGGAGAATATACATGGAGGGGTGTTGAAGCTCCTGGATATTTAGTAATTCACTGTATTTATATATATGCAAAGAAAAATAAAGGAATAGGCCTAGGATCAAAACTTATTACTGCATGTATCGAATATGCCAAACACAATAAAATGCTTGGAGTTGTTTCTCTTGTTAGTGCTGGTTCTTTTATTGCAAGTAAGGATGTTTTTAAAAAGTCACAATTCAAATTTATAACAGATAATAAATATCCAAAGTATGAAATTGCATACATAAATCTACAGGATAGATCCCCTCCAACATTTTCTAAGACAATCCCTCCTTTAAAGACTTATAAAGGACTGCATATTATCTACTCAGATCAATGTCCCTATATTACAAAAAATATTCAGGATTTGAAAGAGATGGCAATTTCTGAGGGATTTCAACCAATAATGAAGAAAATTTCAACGGCAAAAGAGGCACAGCAATTGCCTTCTCCTTATGGAACATTTATGATTATCTATAATGGAGTGATTAAGGCTGAGCATTATATTAGTAAAACCCGATTGAGAAATATTTTACAAAAAGAATTATGATTTTTTGTAATTTGGCAAAAATTGAAATTAGAAAAAGGGGAATTAATTTCATTTTCAATTTAAAAACCCAATCTTCTTCAATTTTGGAGTAAATTAATGGTGAAATCAAAATTGGAATAAAACAAGAAAAAAAATAAAGAATTAACAAATCTCGTAGTGTTTTTTTATTAGATTAAATTTTTTTAATAAATCCTCATATAATCCAAATGAAATTCCCAATAACCAAATATATGTCTTTCAAATCTAATTTGAGTTATGGTGTTTCCTTTCACACCTGAAGGTAATTGATTATTTTGATATCCAAGTGGCATAGACCAGAATCCTGACCAGCCATTTTCTGTAGTATGGAATTGTATCCACATTGAGCAGCCAGTATCAATGAGATTGTAATCATATGTCATAGTTTGAGCATTTGCTTTATAAATATCAACAACTACTTCTATATCCCCAATTCTAAGCCAATTTTATTTTCCTTTTAGATAAATTCTTATATGTTTAAAAAATACAATATTTATTTTAATATCTAATAAAAAAAGTCATGAAAGATGAATATAGAATTTAAGAAAGGAAATTTAAGTTTTATCAAGTTGCTTGCAATTATTTTTACCCTAATTGGAACCATTAGTACTGAAATTAATCTCAGTATTAATGAAAAATCGATGCAGGAGAAAATTATTACAGATCAATTTATCGATTTCAAGTATAAAGGGAATTTTGATTATTTTGATCTATACACCTCTGCTGAATATCAACAATCTCTTAATGAATTGTCATCTTTTTCATTTGATCTCTTTAAGTCCGCAACAATGATATCTTTTCAATCTGCAATGATAAAGAATCTTACCCAAAATAAGATTTCCAAATACTCTTCATCAACAATCTCGGATACCTATCTTATAGCAATAGATTTTGATTTATTTAACACAACATTGATGGAATCTATTT
>CAYPTZ010000534.1:0-3253 GCA_964413395.1 uncultured archaeon
CTACTTGAATGGACAGCAGGATGGTCAACAGAGATGAGTTTGTCATTACATGAATGGTATTTTTTTAATACTAAAAAAGGGAATCTAGAAAATTCTTTAGATTAGTGAGTTCATGATGAACTTTCAATATATATTAGATATTATAATATTGAGATATTAGATATTATAATATTGAGATATTAAATAAATTACATACAAAGGTTATCTAACATGAAAAAAAACAAGAGAACAACTAAATTAACGTTTGGAATAATATCTATATTCTTATTAATTAGTTTATTTTATTCCTCAATGAATATAAATGAAGGATTTATTGGCGATATAGAACAAGAGAAAATATTAATAGATCCTATTGGTGCATATGACCATGTAAACATTATTATTGATGGAAATGATGCTTTGGGGCAATTCATCCAAAGTGAAACTAATTTAAGTGGGGAAGGAACATTTGAATTCCCTTATATAATTGAAAATTTTACGATTAATGCAAGTACAGGGAATGGAATCGAGATTTACAACACTGATGCCTATTTAGAAATCCGTAATTGTACAATTATTGATGGCAAATCATTATATGATGGAATTTACTTGAATAATACTAAGAATGTAAATATTACCGATAACAAAATACGAAATAATCATTATGGAATTGCTCAATATTTGTCAAGCAATAACACTATGACTGACAATAATGCAAGTCTGAATAATTTTGGGATTTTTATTCAAAACGGATATAATCATACTATGGAAAGGAATATTGTTAACAATAATTCAATTTATGGTGCCATGATAGAATATTCAAATAGTTCTATGATTATTGACAATACGGTATGCTATAATCAAGATGATGGAATCATTTTGAATTTTAATCGTAACTTCACCATATCAAACAATAATGTAAGCTACAGTAAATATAATGGAATTGATTTAATAGGACTTTCTTATACTGGAACTGATAATAATACTCTCTCTTATAATAATCTAAATAATAATAGCAGGGCAGGATTAAAGATTTTTGCTTCAAACAATAATACAATTTTAGAGAATAATTTAGAAGGTAATGTTCAAAACGGAATACTCATAACCGAAAATTCATACCAAAACAGAATTATTAGAAATAATGTAAGCTTTAATGGGGAAGGGGGTATTTTGGTTAGTCATTCAACCAACAACACATTAATAGAGAATAATATTAGTAATAATCCATTTGGAATCGATTTATCTAATTCTCACAATAACACGTGTATTGGTAATATTCTGAATGAGAACATTCATGGAATTTCTTTTAGTTATTCAAATGAAAATACGCTTATTGGAAATAGGATGTATGGTGGAGGTTTCTTGTTAAATACCGAGTCTTTTAATAGTCATATAGATAATAGCAATAAAATAAATGATAAATCCATCTTATTTTATCAAAATATGGTGGGACTAACACTCAGTAATCTTTCAAGTGAAAATGGGATAGGACAAATAATACTTGATAATTGTAATAATTCAATCATTACAAATCTTCATATTTATAATGCTTATATTGCGCTATCACTTGTAAAATCAAATAATTGTTTAATTTTGAACAATAGTTTAGATCAAAATAAAGTTGGAATATTTTTAATCTCCTCAAATTTTATTAATTTTACTGGAAATAGTGCAAGCAACAATCTTAATGGAGTTTATATAGAACGGTCAAATAATAATACTTTAACTTCTAACAATATTTGCTTTAATCAAGTTTTTGGAATTACTTTATTAGACTCAAGTAATAACAGCATTTATCATAATAATATTTATGCGAATTGGGGAACTCAAGCTTATGAAGAATATTCAAATCCTAATAATCGATGGGATAATGGCACTATTGGAAATTATTGGGGCGTATATTATACAGGAATTCATCCCACTGCGACCAATAATGGTATGGTATGGGATACTGCATTAAATATATCTGGTGATGAAGATGAATTTGATAATTTCCCTTTAGTAAATCCTGTGAATAATTTACATTACTTCGATACTATTCCAGAGGCAAATTTTACAGTATCAGCGTCCACGATTATTGCTGGACAATCCATTATTTTTACCGATACCACAGTTAGTGAAAATCTGGTCGTTAGCTATGAATGGGATTTTGATGATGATTCAACTTCCCCCAATCAGCATGAAACACATACTTTCACCGAAGCAGGTGTATATGTTGTGATTTTAACAGTGACTGACGTTGATGGTGATGTGGATGTTTCATCTAAGACCATCGTTGTTATTGCTGATACTGTCCCTGATGCTTCGTTTATTGTTTTTTACTCTAACAGCGAATTTATTATGATTGTTGGGGAATCGATTGAGTTTAGTGATATAACAATTGGGGGAAATTTTCCGCTAAGTTATGTGTGGGATTTTGGTGATGGTGAACCAACTTCCACCCTTCAGAATGTTACTCATTCTTATGCCTCACCAGGAGAATATACCGTGACATTAACAGTGACTGATAAAGATGGTGATTTCGATTCATATAGTGTTGTAATAACAATAGTTGCAGAGATAACTCCGGGAACAACTGACCCAACCACAGAACCTGAAGATCCTGATGGTGGAGGAATTCCGGGATTTAGTCTGAATATAGTGACTTTAATTACATTTATCACTGTAATTTCAATTATTCGAAAAAAACACCAATAAATTTGATTTTTTAGTTCCATGATTTTTAAGTCGTGATTTTTTTTTTTTATTTCAAGAATATCAAAACACTAACATTTGTACTCCGTCAAAAAAAAGACGATGTAAGAATGTTAGTGTTTTCACCAAAAAAAAAATACTCTGAAAAATAAAAAATAGTAAAAAAGTTTTGAATTAACTATTGAACATACTCAATTCCCAATTACTGAAACACCATTGTGGATTAATATTTTTAGGGTTTTAGAAGTATGAGAATTTTTCTCTTGTATACAAGGATTCCTTGAGATAACTAGTCTTTTTAGGGAAGGGAGAGATTGTATCCATTCTGGAAGTTCTATTAAAGAGTTCCCACCTAAATCAAGTGTGTGAAGGGATGTAAGTGCTTTCATCTCTTTTGGAAGGTTTGTTAATTTGTTATGTGCTAAAATAAGGATCTGAAGGGAGGAAAGAGTTCCTATCGCATTTGGTAAGTCTGTTAATTTATTATTATGTAAATCAAGTGTTTGAAGTGAAGTAAGTTCTCCCATCTCTTTTGGAAGATTTTTTAAATTATTCCTATGTAATGCAAGCGTTTGAAGGG
>CAYPTZ010000535.1:0-3250 GCA_964413395.1 uncultured archaeon
ATGCATTGAATATCCACACCAATGGTAATTTTTGAATCGTTATCAAACTTACCATCGGATCTTGCCTTAATCAAAGAAGACTTCCCCACTGCACCATCACCAAGAAATGCTACTTTATTTAATTGTTTTTTCATTCTAAAATCCTTTTTATAATGGTTTTTAATAATCTTATTATCTGATATCTAAAAAATTTTGTTGCTCATTAATTTTTTAATTTTTAATGCTTAGCATAAAAAAAAAAGACTTTTGTTTATTCGATTTTTTCTCACTTTTAAGCTGTAAGATCAAGTATTATTTAAGAGAAAATTATTTCTTTATTATAAAGATGCAATATTCAGGCAAGACAACAAATATGTCATTAGTTAAAATATCTGGAAAATGTCCTATTTGTAATTGTGTTTTTTCTTTTAAAGTTCATGAGCATAAAATTCAAAACGCAGAAAGTCATCCTGTTGCTTTTACAACTATTCATTGTGATCAAGCTTTAATCTGTTATGTTGACAAAAACAATACAATAAGAATGGTCGAGACTGGGCATTTATCTATTGAATTTACTCAAAAAAATGTAGATGATGCAAAAATTCTTGATATATCAAAATTATCTATATATCAAAGAACAATTTTAGAAAGTAATATTGATAAAAAAACATTTCAGAATTTTAATTTCCCAAACCTAGTAGAAAAGTAGATATTCTACCAAATATTAAGATATGGTAGTCTATCCTTAGATCATTTGTTGGAAGAATTAAAAATAGTAGAGAAAGCGATGAATTTGCCTATAGATTATGATAAATTAGAAAAACTATTATCAAAATATTAATTTCAATTATGTTTTTTGAAGATACGAATAAATGGCTAACAACTTTATTAGCATTTGGAATATTTGTTTTTAGAGAAGCCCAATTTTCTAAATAAAATTGCTTCTTTTGTTCAGAAATTAAATCACTTTTGTTTCCTACTAAGAAAATTAGAATAGAGGGATTTTCATTTTTAATCAATTTAAACCAACGTGATAAATTTAAAAAGGTCCGAAATCTATTTAAATCATACAAAATTATTGCACCTTTTATTCCTGTAATATATGCATCATGTATAAAATGAAATCGAGGTTGTCCACCTAAATCAACAACCATTAAATGTTGATCTTCTTTTTCTCTAGATACTTCAAAAGGAATACATTGGATATCTACACCAATTGTGATTTTTGATTTATCATTAAAAATTCCTTCAGATTTTGCTTTTATTAATGAAGATTTTCCTACTCCACCATCACCAAGTATAGCAATTTTAAAGACTGATTTTCTCATTTGAAATTCCAATTATTTTTATTTAAATTTTGTTTTATTTGATTAAAAAAAAATTGTTACTTACTTATTTTCTAAAAACTAAACCTATGCATTTTAGGAATAAAAAAGGCTAATTCTTTATTCAATTTTTTTTTTTTTGCAAATAAGATAAATTCAATCTATTTAATTATTGAATTCAAATCTAATACACTATAAAATTTTTTTTAAAATGCTTCTTTTTAAGTTGTAATTAGAAATTTATATTGAACAATGAGGAAAAATTAATGGAAACCTTAGGAAAATTAAATTGTCTTGAAATAGAAGAAAATATTCTAAAATGGTGGAATGATCAGAAAATTTATGAGCAGATCAAGAAAAATGAACCTAAAAATAAGAAATTCTTCTTTTTAGATGGCCCTCCTTATACAACGGGTGACGTTCATCTTGGAACAGCTTGGAATAAAATTTTAAAAGATTATGTTATAAAATATAAACGGATGCAAGGTTATCGCGTTACTGATACACCAGGATATGACACACACGGATTACCTATTGAAGTTATGATTGAAAAGAAATTAGGTATCAAAAATAAACAAGAAATCTATGAATTTGGTTTAGAAAATTTTATTAAAGAATGTAGAAATTATGCTACAAGTCAAATCCAAACAATGAATGATCAATTTATTCGATTAGGATGTAAATTCTGGAATTGGAGTAATCCATATATTACGTTAACAAACACATACATTCAAGGAATCTGGTGGACCCTTAAAAAAGCGTGGGAAAATAATTACCTATACAAAGGATTCAGACCTCAAAATTGTTGTCCTAGATGTGGAACTGCATTAGCTAAACATGAATTTGAATACCATGATGTAAGCGATAAAGCTATTTTCGTAAAATTTCAATCAATTGAAGATCCAAAAACATACTATGTAATATGGACAACCACACCTTGGACTTTAGTTTCAAATACAAACATTATGGCAAATCCAGACAATGAATATGTTAAAATGAGAGTTAAGGATGAATATTGGATCATGGGTATAGCTGCAACATCTGAACTTTTCCAAAATAAACTCAACTTAGAATTAAAAGCTAAAGATGGATTTGAATATGGAGAAAGGTATACAGGATATGATTTAGAAGGAAAGAAATATATTCACCCTTTAGCAGAAGAAGTCCCCTATCAAACAGATTTAGAGAAGCAAGAACCTAAGGTTCATAGCATTGTTCTTTCAAGAGAATACGTGCTAGAAACCGGAGGTTCAGGATTAGTACATTGTGCTCCAGGACATGGTCCTGAAGATTTTGAAGTTGGAAAAGAATATGGTATTCCAATTTATTCACCTGTAGGAATGGATGGAAAATATGATGAGACTGCTGGAGAATTATTTAAAGGAAAATATGTCCATGAAGTTAATCAAGAAATAATCGATCTTCTTAATAAAAAAGGGACTTTAGTTCACGAAGATAAAATTAGCCATGAATATGCCCATTGCTGGCGATGTAAAACAAAATTGGTTTATAGAGCTACAGATCAATGGTTCTTTGCTACTTCAAAGATTCGAGAAAAATTACTTAAAGCAAATGAAGAAGTCTTTTGGATTCCTAATTATGCAGGTGATACGAATTTTAAATCATGGCTTTCAAATCTAAAAGATTGGTGCATTTCAAGACAAAGAGTTTGGGGAATTCCATTATCTATCTGGGAATGTGATGATGAAAAATGTGAAAACATAGATGTAATTGGATCAATGAAAGAATTAAAAGAAAAAGCTGGTGAATGCCCTGATGATATTCACATTCCAATGATTGATAAAGTCACATGGAAATGTCCCAAATGTTCAAAAGGTACCATGAAAAGAGTTCCTGATTTAGCAGATGTATGGTTAGATTCGGGATCAGTTATGTGGGCAGGTCAAAAATTCTTTGATGGGAATGAACATTATGATACTTGGGAA
>CAYPTZ010000536.1:0-3250 GCA_964413395.1 uncultured archaeon
TAATATTTTTATCTTCCTTGCATCATCATATCCTTTTATTAATTCAACTATTTCCTTGTTTTGCAATTTGTCGTGAAACAAAGGTATCATGTTACCAGTGAAGATGGTTAAAATTGTGAAACCAACAAAAAACAATATTCCAATCAATAATCCAGATTTCAATTTTCCTTTTGTTAAATACAATGAATCATATCTAATGTCAATAATTCGGGCAAGAAAAATTATTAAAAGAACAATAGGTAAACTTTCTGAAAACTTCGCAACAGCAATACCTATATAACTATTTGTATCGAGTCCAAATAAGATTAATGCCCAATTGCCTATTAAGGAAGATACCAGAATGGCTGTTGATGCAGTAAAAAACAGATAAAATATTTTCCCATGCTTCGATTTGCTTTGTCGTTGAAAATAGAAAAATGAAATAATCAACAAAATGGCACTTATGCCAATTTTAATAAAAAGACCATAGCTGACCGGTAGTTTACCTGAAAAGGTCATCTGAATCAGAAAGACAGATAAACCTAAAAAGAGTATTAATATACTCCAAAATACTTTATTTATTTTTGTCATTTGTAATGTATTAAATTTTAACAAAAATAAAATGGATATTTTAAAACAAAATTAACATATGGTAATTACTTAACTTTTTTTCTTATCCTGCTTAAACTTTGTGGTGTAATACCCAAATAAGATGCAATATATTTTTGAGGTGTCCTTTTCAAAATATCAGGTTGTTTTTTTATAAGATCGTCATATCTTTCAATTGCAGTTTTAGTTAATAAATCTTTTTGACGTTCTTGTTGATAGTTTATGATGGCTTCAGCAACAAATCGTCGAATCTTTTCCCCTCGATCGCTTTTCACCATTTTAAGAAAATTATCATAATAAATTCTAAATAGCTCTGAATCCTCGAATACTAATACTTCTAATTCACTTTGTTCCTGATTGAGAAAAGAAACGTAGTCACCAAAAAAATCTTTTTCATATGCCAATGCGAAACAAAAAAAATTGTTGTTATTCCATTTGAAAATTCCTCCGCTTCCTGATAGAATGAAATACAGATATTTTTCAGAAGTATGTGCTTTCTTTAAGGTTGTGTTCTTCTTAACTTTAATAATTTCACCATGGTTGGTAAATTTTTTCCAATTCTCAATTTCTATATAAAAATATGGGTCAAATAATTCTTTCAAATTATTTGCACATGCTACTAATTTGTCCATGAATTTTATAAATATGAGCCATAACGTTCCCGGCATATGGCGTCGTTGCGCCCTGCCTGTCAAACCGTTATAAAGTTAATTAATTGCACTAAAGTACCAATTTGCACTAACTTATCAAAGTGAGGGGCGCAATGGGCTATGATGCCGTGTTGGGTGCAGGCATTACTTATTATTTATTTTATCATATAAAGATTGCAGAAGTGTCATGTTTTGATTAAGCCATTTTTTTAAGATACTTATTTGCGATTCAGGGCTCTTATCAAAAAAAACTTCTTTCTCAAAATTAAATTCATTAGTTTCATAAACTTGACTTTCTTTCACATATAGAAAATCAGGTGAGTGATTTGATCTTAAATGTTTTATAACTGCGTTATCCCAAATTTGAAAAATTAGCGAAGCACTATTACTAAATTTCATTCCCGTCCAGGCATAATATTTACTAGGATTCTCCAAATTGCGTGATATTTGTCCTTTATCATCGACCTTACTTTGAAATAAATTGTATCCAAATCCATTTCTGCCAAATGAGTTAGATTTCGGAATTTTAAGTTCCAATATCACACGTTCTAATTGCATTAATAGATTATCTATCTCGGGGACACCCTTTGACAACTCATATGATACTTTTGGGGTATTCATTTTAAGTTCCTCCATAAACTGTAAAAAATTATTTATCAAGAAATTATTTGAATAATTTGGACTATTGTTTTTAACTAAATCATATATCTCACTCCATAGGATGGATTTTTTAAAATCTGAACAATTTTCTGGATATTCTATGGTATATTTGGTTAACGTAAAAATATTTTTAGGATTTGTTTTTATTTCTTGATAAAGCATTATTTGATCGGTGTTGAGATGTGCTGAAAACTTTACTTCTATGAAAATATGAATCCCATCGATAAAAAGATAAATGTCTGGTATTGCCCTTTTTTTTGTATTATTTGTCTCGAAAACAGTCTGAGTTGTTAATATGATCGATTTGTAATTTCTTATCTCTGTGATACCAATAAAATTAATGAAATCTTTAAATAATAATTTATTGTTATCAAGACTATCTTGTAGCAAATAGACAAATGATTCAGTAATAAAATTCTCCTCTGGAGTCATAAAATCGTTTGGACGATATTTAAAGAGATTTATGAAGAGATTTCTTTTCATTTTTACCTATGTTATTTGTGTCGTCAATGCTTGCACCCAACGTGCCTCAAATATGGCAAGTTGGGGGTTTTGGAATGCGTTTTTATCCACCGTTGATGAAGATGATTTGGAAACAAAAAGTTGACTTAACCTATTCAGCCCCAATTTGCTATATTTGATGTTGGCAACCGTTAATTTTTGCTTTTTATCAATTTTGACCATGTAATATGTTTTTCTTTATTTGGATAAATTGTATACTCTATCCCAATTTGAACCTCTGATGGATCCTCGTATATATAAAAATATGCACATTTGCCTGGTTTTAATTTTATCTGTTTAGCCTCAGTTAAACAAAAATAAGCATTTTGAATACTAAATGTCGAATCAGAGTTTTGTTTTTTAATCTTATACCATGGCTGAGTCCTTGAGAAATTTAAATATTCAATTGTTTGATTTGTAGGATTTATAATTCTCATTTTATATTTATAGTTACCTGATTCCATTTTTATCCCAGTCAAAATTGCTACAGTATCAATATGTCTGTCAATCGGTACAATATCAATTATATTGGATTGAGAATGACATATTAAATTACTTAAAATGAAAAGATTAACTATTAAAAACTTACTCATCATAAAATCATCTTTTGAGTTTTTCTAAATTATCATTTAGTCGTCTCAATTCAATTAAAATTGAGTCTTGTTTATTAGTCTGATCTGTTGCAGCTTCTTTCAATATATTTATCGCTTGATTAGATAACGAATCAAGTATGTTTGAATTATAAATTTCTCCTTTAATAATTTTATTATTATTAAATTAATTATTATCTGTTTCTTTTAACTCAATAGCCTTTGTTCCAAAGAGGTCAAGCGAGATCATTAAAAATTTGT
>CAYPTZ010000537.1:0-3245 GCA_964413395.1 uncultured archaeon
TTTGAAATACCTTGGACTGAACCAAAGAGAATTGTCTTAAGAGAAGCTTTTGATAGTTCATCTATATTCAGTAATCAAATGTTTGATATGGGAGTTTATTCTGATGTATATTTTAGAATATGTACTGAAGCTTTTGATGAAGTAGGTAATATTGCTAATTACTATACAAGTAATTTTTATCTTGATAAAGGAAATCCCAAGTCTACTATGATTTATCCCGAAAATAATGAACAAGTACAAATTCCTTCTGAATTAGGAGTAGATGATAAGGTAATCTTAAATTTCTCAATTTATCTTCCAGATACTGACATTGCTCAAATAAATCTTATTTCTGCTGTTGCTTCTGCTGGTGCCTATGAATTAGATTTAGAATTATCTGGAACTTCTATTTATCCAAATCACATCGCCCAATTTACTTCGATACTAACTAATGAAAAATCGACAGAATTATTAAATGATTTTACAGATAATCCTTGGATCTCTATTCAATTTGAAGTGGTTGATATATTTGGACAATCTTCTTTTATTGGATCAGATTTTCAATGCGTAACTGAATATGATATAACTTCACCAACAATCACCATTATTAAAGAACCATTAATCGAAAATAATTATACTGGTGGTTTTGAAATGATTCTAGATATCAATGATTTGGAAGCAGATCAAACTCCTGGTTCTGGGGTGAAGTATATTGAAGTTTGGATTAATGAAATCAATGAAAATTTGGATCCAGGTGAACTAGAATTTTCTATAATTGAAAATCATGCCTTGTTAGAAGTTCCAGATGGAAATACAAATTTAGAAATCTTCAATAATTTTCTAGGTTATGTTGTTGAACAAGATAATAATGATAATTTTTACTATATTAACCCGTGGGAATTATCAGAGCGTTATTTTAGTTTATCATCTTTAGATGATGGAGAATATGATTTCTTCTTGCGTGTTTATGATAATAATTGGAATTCTGAGATAATTGAAATAACCGCTAATCTTATTTTCCCAAAATTAAATATCGAAGCAGGAGACTCTATTCATACAACTGGTCAAGATGATACAATAACATTTAACATTGAAAATCTGGGAAATCTCGTCACTACTTCTGTTCAATATGATCTTTATGATGCTACTACTGATAAGTTTTATACATCACCTACGGGGATTTTCACTGGCTTAATTGAAGGACATGTATACAACATAACTTATTACATTACTCAAGATAATGATGCAATGATTTCAAATTTGATTCATAAATATGAATATCCAATGAAAATTGCACAAATTACTACTGGACAAAAAGTCACGTTAACTGAAAAATTTGAAGTTCTTATTCCATTTTTAATAGATAATAGCATACCTTATGATATTAGTTATAGTTTTTCTGAAAATTCTGTAATAAAAGATATTTTTTCTTTCCAAATTGATTGGTATGGAACGGGTGATGTTGTTAATAAGGAATTACGTATTGATGGTTTAATTCATGAATTTGTTAATGAACTTTATAATGATAATATAAATCAAGCAACTTACAGATTCGATACAATGAATTTATTCAGTGGAATACATGAAATGACAATCAGGATTAATTATGATAATGATGTCAGTGCACAAAGTGAACCAATTAAATTTATCATTGATAATTCATTTCCTGTTTGGATAACTGATGGATTTTGGATTAACAATATATCTCAATACGAATATTCTAGTACAGTTGATAATTATGCTCAAGTATTTACAAACAATAATATGAATTTTCATTTTTTGGCAGAAGATCAAGAGACCTTAATAAAAGAAATTAAGATATATGGCCGTCATGAAAGTTCTACAGACTTATCTTTAATAAAAACTATTACCATTGGTAAAAATTTTATTGATCATATTGAATCTATTCCTTTTACATCATTGGATGCTGGTTTTCAAAATGAAGGTACATATTATTTCTTGATTATTGCAGATGGAGAATCTGGAAATACAATATCAAATGAAATTCGAGTAAATTATATGACATCAGTACCTACTGGTCATTTTACAGAACCAATTGATGATAAAATATATTTGGGAGATATAATTCCTCTTAAATTCAGGCCTACTATTGATAAAGATGAGATAAAATCAGTAGAATTTTATATTCAGACGCCTACAGACTCAAATAGTGATATTCCAAATTTACTTGATATCGATGCAATTGGATATGGTTCAATCATTTATGATAATGAAGGATATTATTATGGAATAAATTATTATATTGAAGAATATCAATATGATAAAAGTGCAACATTTTGGGTGAAAATTATTGACAAAGCGGGGAATATTAATTATGTCAGAACAAATAAGCAACTCAATCTTCAAATTAAACCTTATTACATTGAACTTAATTCTCAAAATGATATTGTATCATTACATGATAATAGCGTTTCAGGAACATTAAATAATTTTCCTGATTCTTCAAATTTAGATATAGAATTAAGTGGATTTTCAATTAATGAAGGATACATCCCTTTTACAACAGAAACGATTATTGGGGGTGATGGTACCTTCACAATTACATGGGATGAAATTCCTAGCAAAATTGATACTTCTGGGGGTTTCATTCCTATATCTGCTGTGAATCTGGTTGATGAAGCAATTCAAATGTATCAAACAAATTTTGCCCTTTGTGGAAACTTTAATTCATCTAATAATGCTCAAATTGCACTTATAACTGCTGATTCTACACCAACTATATATGTTTTCAGTCGATCTGTTTCAAGTATTTATGATTGGGATGTACATGCCTTAGAAATTAGTGAGATTGGATCAGAGATCATAGAAGTAAAAAATTGGGATCTTGATAATGATGGTTATGATGAAGTTATTTTACTTTCAGAACTTCAAATAACAATAATTAACTATAATTTCTTAACTGAAGATTGGGAAATAAAGGCTTATCCTTTTTCATCAAGTAATGATCCATATAATTTAGATATAAATAATCACGTTCCTGTGGAAATGGGGTTCAATTCATCTAACATTTATATCGGATTTGAAGATTTTATATATTCATTTGAAATTAATGATGAATTGATATTTGAAAATAAAGAAGGAATTTCACTACCTGAAAATGAAAAATTAATATCCTTTACTTACTCAGAAATTATTGATATAGACACTCTTTTAATCATAACTCAGCAGAATCTTTATTATCAAAATGAAACTAATTGGGAATTAATCTATCATACAGAAAATAACTTTATTAATTCATTAAATGT